>JAHDFT010000328.1 GCA_020628015.1 Bacteroidota bacterium | reverse complement strand
TAGAACTTCACAAGGAGGAATTAGAACTTCACAAGGAGGAAATAAAACTCCATAAGGATGAACTTACTGAAAAAGATGAAAAATTGGCTGAACAAGGAACACTTATTCAGCAACAACAACAAGCTCTTGAAGAAAAGGATTTACTGGCAGAGCAAGAAAAAAGGCGTTTGGTTCGTAGTATTTGGGCAGCAGGTTCGATGACCAAAGTTCAAATAATAGAACTATTCAATTTAAACCCTGAAATGTTAGAGGAAATATTAAAGGGATGATGAAATTGATGGAGTAAAATAGCCTATCTATAAATGATTAGATGATAAGGGATATGCCCAAATTTATTTCTGTTTAAACACTTTAAACTTGACTATTCCTTATCTCTATGCCCTCCTTTTTAGGATAGCATTATCTATTTTTATTTTCCTTGCCATTCCAAATTCATTTTTGTTAAATCACCAATAAAGGGAATAGCTCCATACCTTCCTCTAATATAATCCTTTTCAAAAGAGTTGTCTTTTCTAACTTTTTTACCTTTCATATTGTACTCTACTAAAGCATATAAATCAGAAATACCATATTGATCTTTTTCTGTAAAATAGATTTGATCTCGTCTTAGCCTACCCAAACCTAAAATATTGGTATTATGTGTGGCAAAAATTAATTGTGCATTTTTAGGATTACTTTGTTCCCCTTGAAAAAGTCTTATGATTGATATGGTCAATAAAGGATGTAATTTAGCCGCTAACTCATCTATCACAAGTATTCCACCCTTTTTTAAGGTATCAAATATAGGTCCTGAGAGATCAATAATTTTATTAGTACCAGAACTTTCTTGTCTACGAACATTAAATTCCTGAAGTGTGTCTATAAATTCCTTTTGCTCATTAAACATTTTATGTTTAGTCGTTAAGTTGACTATAGTTTCTCTCTCCAAATCACTCACCATATATCTAACTAACTCCTCCGAAAGTTCTTGCCCCATTTGACTAGTATCAAAGATTTCTTTCTTAATTTGAATATCATCAAAACCTAAATCCAATTCTTGATAGTAGTTGGTTAATGCTGCTCGAATGGCTTTGTCTTCTAACATTTTGAAGGTCATATTTCTATAGCCTGTATGACTAATACCATCAATAACATTAAAATTATTAAACCAATGTATCAACTTAGCTGCTATAGGACCATTGAATTGATCCACTACATTTAAGAATAAAGCATTAGCCCTTGTTTTACGCTCTAAATGGTAGCCCTCTTCAAATATTTTAAATACTTCAATACCATCATTTTCCCGTATAAATAGCGGTTTTTCTTTCCTTTTTTCGGTCATAAATAACCACTCTCCACAGATTATTTTATCTGTAAGTTCAAATCCATATCTATATTTAATCTCATCAATAATAAAAACCGCCTCAAAAAAAGAAGGCTCTTTTTGAGATTTGGTATTGAGCAGAAAAGGGTCAAATGGAAGCTGTGTAGTGGAAGACTGTTCAAAAGAATCAAATAGGATAGACTTCATAAATCCCATTGCCCTTAACAAATTAGATTTACCAGAAGCATTCGCTCCATAAACCGCAATGCATTTATTTAACTTACCCTTTGCTGATCGAAAGGTATTTTCTGGATATTCACTAATTGAAGTGGCTTCAAGGCTGAGGATTTTAGGATCAAGAAAAGACCTAAAATTACCTACAGTAAATTGAACTAACATATTTTTGGTGATTTTTCTCAAATTTACACGTTTTCCAACAAAAAAGCATCTTTTTATGAGGAAAAATCTCAAATACTCACATTTTTTATTGATTTACTTTCATAATCTCCCTCATCACAAAATCCAACTTAGCATTCCTCCCCTCCATATAAGCCTCATGCGTCTGTGGAACAACATAATCGGGCAACACTCCCCTACCCCTTTCTTCTGGTGCTACATTAATTTGAAAGTGAACTGTAGGAATGTCCACCTTAATTTTGGTGTGTGGTAATGTTGTTGTCTCAGCATATCCACTTACATTTCCCTCATAGACACCACCTGTTTCTTCGCCAATAAAAATCCCTCGATTGGTCATTTTGATTAGGCTGGCAAATTCGGCACCTCCAGAGAAGGTCAAACCACTAATGAGGACGTAAAGTTTTCCTGTGTAGATCAGGTCTTTTGCAGGTGGGGCATAGCCTAGATCGGAGTAATAATTGCTAAAAAGGGTAAACTCTCCTCGCTCGGCAAATTCCTTTTTTAAAGCCCATTTGTCAAATATAATGTCTTCGTCTTCTTTGTCTGCTTCGTAGGATTCAGGAGGCATGGTTACTTTGCGGTATTTTTGTATCACACTATCTGAAAGGTAACTATAGAGTAGATTTTCATTTCCTTCTGTTCCTCCTGTATTGCCTTGCATATCCAAAATGAGATGCTTTATATTGAGGGAATCTATAGTGGTAAATTTATCTCGGTAAAATGTTTCATAATCTGCCGCACTACTTTTAAAATTCGGTACACAGAGGTAAGCAATAGAATCATTTAGGATTTTTAGATTAAAATCATAGAAGTCAAATTTCTTACTAGGCAATTTGGCGTTTTTGTTTTTATACTGTGTATATCTAATGGCTGGAATGCTAATCTTTTTGATCGTAGCGGATTTATAATCCCTTATTTCTAGGTCAAAATGCTTGGATTTTCCATAAACCAAACGATGCAATAAGGATAAATTGAAACCGACCAGCCATTCATATTTGGAGGTTTCATTGAATCCATCTGTAGGCATGAGGGGAAATAAATCTTGCTTGATTTCCGCTATATTTCTACCATTGATGGATAATAATTCGGTTCCCTTTTTTAATTCTGGAATATTTTCTCCAAAATTCTGGGTAATGATGAGCTTTTTATCACAAAATTTGATGGCTAAAGGCAAAAATCCTTTACTCAAACCAACTTTGACCATAGCCATATTAGGTAAATTGGCATAGGTATGTCCCTCATTCGTTAAATGAAGTAGCTTTCTGACCAATCCATAAAATTCCAGTTTGGTCATGGGAGTCTTAGTTAAGTCCCTCAAATCTTGGATTTGTTGATCAACCTCTTTTTTATCAATATATTGATAAAGACCTTGATGTTTGGCTCGCAAGTCTTTGACGAGGTAATCAAAATCTGCTTGTAATTTTTTTGGACTAATCTTTTTTTGTCCATAAGAATGACTACTACAAAACAAAATGATAAATAAGTATACAAATAGTCGCATAATAGGTTTTTGGTATTATTGGTATTAATTGAATGGCTTCTGGGGTATAAACTCAATTCCCTTAATCATTTAATGATTCTAATGACAGAAACATTAAACAATTAAGGGAATTAAGAGAAATTATTTTTCACTCGTTACTTAGCTCAGTAATTTCAAATCTATTATTCAAACAATTCATTCGGTAAAGCCTTACCCTTTTCATCATAATAAACAAACTCCACAGTACCTTTCTTAGCATCCTCTACCATTTCTACTTTTGCAATCGTATAAGTTGCTTTTACCACATTCTCCTCACCATACAAGGTCAATTTCGCCAAATCGCCCTCTGCATTATAATCCTTACGTTTTTTCAATTGTCCATTGATAGCATAAGTTTGTTTCCACTTAGGTCTAGCCTTATATAAAAGTCCTTCTGATTTTACCTGTGAACTATTGGGATACCAAGATTGATGAAACACTTGTCCATTAGCTTGATCCAAATTATTTTTATCAAAATAGGTAATGCGTTGGCTACTTAATAAGTGTGCTTCATCCCATTGCTTAATAATATGAATAACAGAATCAGCTTCATAAAGCTTTTCTTCTTCCTGCTGTAAGACTTTTTTATCTAAGCTTTTCCAAACCTGATACAATTCTCTAGTCAAAGTCCCCATTTCATAATATTCATGTTTGGTTTCACCTTGATGGGTTAATTTTCGTTGAAAATTTTCCCACTGTCCATGTTTATTATCCTTAACATAATAACCCTGTAATTGTAAATTCCCTTGATGATCCCACAATTGATAAAGACTGTCTTTTTGCCCTGATTGATTGACAAAATAGACCTCCTTTGGCTTTTGATTGGGATAATAAGTCTGTTTTTTAATGTGTTTGCCCTCTACCATGCTAGTATTGGTAGCTCCAATACTAGCACTAGAGGCATTTTGCGATTGGCAGGAAGACCAAAGGCAACATAGACTTATTAGTAGCAGTAAACTATTTCGAAATGTACTTGACATTAACCTTTACTTGTTTGTTTGGAGATAAAAAGAGCGTTCCATTACTATATTCCAAGCCATATGATTCTACTGGTAAAAATAGGAAAGAACTAGTGGCTTTATCATAACGAACTACCCTCATGGTTACTGGAGCTGTAATGGAATAAACAGCCCCTCCCTTTTGAAAACTCAATTGAAGGTTAAAAGTTCGTATTTCTCCTTTTTGAAGCCCAGCAAAATCACAACCAGAAATGCCAAAGTTAACCGCTCTGGATGTTGTATTACCTCCTTGTGGCGTTCTACCAGCACTAGCCGTAGCCACTTCTCGAATCATTCCCTTAGCATAATCTGCTTTGCCTCCGTAGCTACCTGCTTGCTGCTTATCTTCCTCTAATTGCTCTTCCCCACTACTTCCACCAACATTCTCCTTTTCTCGATCCTTCTGTACAATTCTAATCGCCTCTTTTAGGTCTGCCAATAAACCAGGAATGCTAGTAGCTGGTCGATTAGAGATCATCGGCATAATTTTATTGACATCTTCCTGCGTTACATCCTTAGTAATCGCTAAGAAATCCTTGATGGTATTGTCATTGAAGCGAACACCATTGGCGAATAAGGAAGAATGTAAAGCGTGATACAGCTTTTGTACAGGATCTGGGAAGGTGGTGATTAGTTTCTCAATATTATTTTGGATATAAGCATCTGGAGAACTCCCTTGCTGATAAGGTGGCAAGAAAGTAGAATCACTACTCCCCGTTGAATTGGAAGGATTCATAATGCTTTGTCCCCCTTGATTCGCTCCGCCTCCTTGTTGTTGACTACCTCCTTCTTGGGTTTTATCGAATAAACTCTTTTGATCGAGTGATTGTCCCTCACCCATAAATTCGATTTCATCCCAGAATTTGATGATTTTAGCCACCATAATCATATCTTCCACCAAGCCAATAATCGCAAGGATTAAATTCAGTCGTTTTAGGAAGGCAACCCCTAGTCTAAGGGCTTTTTTACCAATCACTTTACCAAAACCAGAAGTATACTTAGTACTTAGTGATTCCACCTGACTAGAAAGACTTTTGGCTCGTTTACTCAAATCTCTAGCCTGTCCTAATTTCGCATTTCGCTGTCCTTTCAACCCCTTTAACTTACTTTTTTGCTGGGCGATTTCCCCATCTATTTTAGAAGTATTGGCTCCTTTTTTGAGCAATTCTCGTCTTTGTTCTGCAAGTTTATCGAGCTTTCGCCCTTCTACATCAATATTGTTTTTGATTTTAGTTACCTCATCATCTATCTTATCTGCTTGCTTAACAAGGTCTTCTAATTTCTTTAATTTTTCCCTTTGTTGATTGTAGATTTTGAGATCACCAGGAGAGATGCCTAAAGTATAGCTACCTTCTACCTCTATTTTGGTTGCCCCATTTTTAATCATTTGGTACACCATTGGTGCATCTGTTTGAAGCATTCTTCCAATAGCTGTATTATCTACATTTTTGCTATCAATGGTTCCTTTGATGTGAAATTCTAGCTTGGCCAAATTCAATTCTACCCCAAGATCGGGATATTGTCCTTTATTTTTGTCTACCTTTTTCTTCGTTTGCTTCCAATTGGTCTGGCTATTTTCACCAAATTGATCCACTTGATCTTGGCTAATAGATGGATTGGCTGATTTACCTATACCTAATTCTGCCAATTTGGTTTCTACGGTAAGTTCTATACCCTCATCAATCGAAATTGGTTTAAAAGGATCGACTTGTGCAAGGGCAAAGCCGTAATTTTCAACGAAGCCACCACGCATTTGTTTGGGGCGAGCAAATTCCGTTTCTACCTTACCAATTTCCACCTTATTAACAGGCCCATTTTCAAATTCCTTTTCATACGCTGGTTTACCGCCCATTTTCAGCGACAATTCAAGATGTCCAGGGCCAGCTTTTCGATTGGTATTAAATAAAATGAACTCATTTTTTGGTAGTCCTGGATCACCACCATCGGCTGCCGCTTCTGTTCCAGGCTTCATTTGAATGGTATTATTCATACCACCATTTCCATCTGCTGCGCCACTACCTGCGAGTTTCAACTGACTTGGAGCCTCAAAAGCATTGCTACTCTCTTGTTCCATACCATTCCCCGCCTCATTTATGGCTTTTTTCTGCACCGTAGGTTTGGCAGAGAAAAATGGATTTTTGGGATTGGGATCAAAGAACTTTCCTTGTCCTACCCCTTTAAAAAAGGTCGATTCTTGATGTTTTGGATTACCTTTTTGTTGTTTTTGTTTGTCTTT
>JAHDFT010000327.1 GCA_020628015.1 Bacteroidota bacterium | reverse complement strand
TAAGTGATTGAAATCATATAAGCTCCATAGGAGCGACCTGTCAAGTTTTACAAATATTAGCCTAAGTTTATAAATCACGGGATTTGTCAAAGAACCTAATTTATTTAGGTACGCTCACGTTTATTTCACATAATTCAAATTCTTTTACACTACAACTATGGTCGCAATGGTCAAGCCTTGCCGATCACTGTCATTATAACCCAACCAAATCAAGTCCTTACCGTAAAATGAAAGCATACAAATGGATGTTTTCAAATGGAGGTAGTATGTCTTAGTGGAAAAGATAAAGACTAGTTATTGATCCAATTATTGTCAATTAGTTACCCTAACACCATCAGTTAAAATATCATTGTTGTGGATCAAACAAATGAAACGACTGTAAAACAACAGTCTTCGGTTCAACAGCCAGCAAAAAATAATACTGCATTTTTTCAGCCTAAAGGAAATGGTACTTTCTTTGGCTCGGCACCTCAAAAACCTTTCTTTGGAGGGAGTAATGCTCCTGCCGCAAAAGGAGGGGGATCAGGTGGCGGAGATGCTGCGCCAGAACTAGGAGAAAAGAAAAAAGGAGGCGAAGCTCCCCAATCTACCAAAATGGCTTTGGGTGGAGCTGGTGCTGCTGAGGAAGGGGATAAAGGAGGTGGAAAACCATTGATTCCAAATGAATTGGGCGCATCAACCGATACTGCTGAAGGACCAGGAGGAGGCGGTAGTATTGCCGAATATTTACGCCAACTCTCCCTACCAGCCTTTAATCTAGCCAAAGAAAAAATTGGTAAACTTGCAGGAAAACTAAAAGAAAACGAACCAGCTTCTAAGAAAGCAAAACAAGCCGAAAAAGCAGCGAAAGCACCAAGTAAAGAAGGACAATCCAAAGCTAATTCCAAGCAAGTAAAAAGAGTCGGTAAGAAACCGAAGCCAAAGACGGATAAGGCAATTGCCAAGTCGAACTTCCGTAGTCAACTGGAAAGTAATATGCCTAAGAAGGTCAAAGATGTATTGGATTTTAAAAAGAGCAAAAAAGCCAAGCGAATGGGTAAAGCGGCTATGGATGCCATCGCTGTTGACAAAAATAAAATCACCTCCACTTATGCCGAAGCGAAAACTAAGCCACCAGCATTACCCAACACCCCACCCACGCCACTTCCTGCCTTAGAAAAAGCCGAAACTATTGCTCCACTTGATCTAGGTAAAAACATGATTGGGCAGTTGAAACCAGAGCATACCGATTTTTCTTCCTATCAAAATCAAACTGATCAAAAGTTAGCACAAGAAGGCATTACTGAAACCCATCTACAAATGGTGGATTCAGGGGATCTTGCGGCTGCCAAGCAAGGTAGAGATAAGATGAAGCAAACGGCAACGAGTATGCCGACCGAAGCCAATAAGGTACGTCAGGAAAAAATGAAGGGCTTGGAGCAGGATTTACAAGCAGAAGAGCAGAAAGGAAGAGCAGCCATGCACGAAGAACGCATGAAGGAATTGGGTATGGTAAGAGAGACGCAAACGAAGTCACAGGGCGGCTTTGAACAGGAGCGAGAAAAAGTCACCAGCCATATCAACGGCATTTACGAAGGAGCTAGAAAGAGAGTAGAACAGCGATTAGGTGATTTGGAACAAAAAGCCTTTAAAGATTTTGAACGAGGACAAGCACAGGCTACTGAAAAGTTTGAGAATAATGTAGACCGAGAAATGAAAGACCTCAAATCCAAACGTTATAAAGGATTGAGAGGTAAAGGTCGTTGGTTGGTAGATAAAGTCTTGGGTATTGGTCGAGTGCAGGAAGTAAAGGATTTGATTGAAAAGAATCGAACGACTTATATCAACGAAATTGACCAACTCGTAGAAACCATTAGCCAGCGTAATGAGCAGGTGATTAGTGAATGTCGCCAAACCATTTCGGATGCGGAAAAGCAGATTGATGAATATGTCGATAAATTACCCGATAATCTCAAAAAAGTCGGAGAACAAGCAGAAGGTGACATTCAAAAGAAATTAGATGATTTAGAACAAAAGATCAACGAAAAAGAAGAAGCTCTCCAAGAACAATTAGCCGCCAAGCGAGACGAAGCCATTGAAGCGATTGATAAAAAGATCGAGGAAATGAAAAAGGAAATGGGTGGCATTTTATCCAATGTCCTTCAATTCTTGGCAGATGCCGCATTGAAATTCCTCCGTTGGGCTTTAGAATCCGCAGGCATAGACCCAGAGCCATTTATTGCCACGCTTAAAAAGTTTGGAGGAGCGATCAAAAAGATCATTACCAATCCTATAGGCTTCCTCTCCAACCTCATTAAAGCAGTCGGTGGCGGTTTCAAACAATTTGGACAGAACGCAGGCCAATACCTCAAAGAAGGGGCAATGAGCTGGTTGAAAGATAAACTCGAAATAGACGGTTTAGAAATGCCTGCCGAATTCAATCTACAAGGCATTATGAAAATGGTCTTGTCGATTCTTGGTGTGAGCTGGACGAATATCAAGGGCATGTTCAATAAGGCGATGGGTGATGGGCAGTTTGTCGATAAAATTGCTGGTGGCATGAGCTTCGCCAAAACAGTCGTGCAAGAAGGACCTGCCTCTATGAAGAATATGGCAGAGGAAGAGGTGGAAGAGAAATTAACCGAAAAACTAGGTGCCGACCGCATGGATCAAATCATGCTGGCAACAGACCTCATTAAAGATGTCTCTCAAGATGGACCGCAAGCCATCCTACCTTGGATCAAAGAAAAAGGAGGCGAGTTGAAAGACATGGCGATGGAAGAGATTCAAGGCATTAAAACACAAGTACTTGGTGGCATTAAAGATTGGATCAAAACAAAGGTCATTCAAGAGGGAATCAAAAAACTATTGAGCTTCCTCACCCCAGCAGGAGGCATCGTTTCGGCAATCGTTTCCATCTATAAATCCATCCAAGTTTTCTTCGATAATAGAAGTGAATTAAAACAATTATTCTCAACCATTATCAACAGTATTGGTCTAGCCATTGATGGAGATATTGGTGGCGCATCTGCCATGATTTCCCAAGCTTTACAATTAGCCATTCCTATTATTCTCAATTTCGTTAGTAAATTATTGAATTTAGACGGCGTATTTAAGACCATTCAGAAGGTCGTCGGAAAAGTGAAGGATACTGTCAATGGTTTATTAGAAAAAGTGATCAATTTTATCGCTAAAATCATTAAAAAGGTTTGGGGTAAAATTAAGGGCTGGATCGAGAAAATGAAGGGTAAATTCTTGGGCGGTAAAAAGGACGAAGGAGCTGATACTGATCCAAATAAGAAAACTAAAGCAGATGGCGAAAAAGAAGGAGAAGAAATAGATGCAGAAAAAGTAGGCAAACCAAATGCACTTTCGAGAGACTTCACCGCAGACAATGGCGATCATCATAAATTATTTATAGAGAAACAAAACGGAGGCGAACATTATGAATTAATGATTCACAGCCGCAAGCGAACTTATGAAGACTTTATTAATCACATCAAAATACCAGAAGGAGATATTGAGAAAAAAGAGGCTAAAGCTGCATTATTGATATTGGTCAGACGATTGGATTCCATTTTAGACAATAGAGATCAATATGAAGATTTAATGGCAGAGCTAGAGCCACTTTTCGATGAAATTTATGAGCAAACCCGTATTTTATTCCAGATTAGTAAGTCTTCTATTCCTGTATTCAAAGGCGTTACCGCAGGTGGATTCGGTGTTGAAGCCGATATTGAATATGTCACCAAACGCCCTTATGACGGTGCGCCAGGTAGCGGTACAGGTGGCATTATGAACGAGTCTTACCGCAAGATTGACCAAAGAAAAGTCGGGGCAGGTACCTTCTATATTAGAGGACATTTATTGAGTGAGAAATTGCATGGGCCAGGTATGTGGGAAAACCTTACCCCATTAACCCGTGCAGGAAACTCCGAGCATGAAGATCAAATAGAAGACCCATTGAAAGTAGGGACTAAGTTGGGTAAAGCCTATCATTATACGGTTACTCCAAAATACGACCGTAAGCGCAATGACACACTATTAAACCAAATTGACGATTCTACGCTATTAGAACCAGAAAAAGACATTGCTAGAGAAATTATTGAGACAGAAAAAGAGGTGCCAAGCACTTTGATAGCCGTTGCTAAGGAATTAGATCCAGAAACAGGGGATGTCAAGGAAGGTGGTGAAAACTATAGTGTAGATATTAAGCAGGATTTGGGAGATACGACTTTGGATAATTACCAAGTTAGCATTTCCCCAAAACCTAGTCTACCTATCCACATAGGTCCAGATAGCACTTTAGAAAATCTGGAATTCCTATTTAGTCAAGGTATTTCTGTTAATATCCTCAAAGCCTTTGCTGAACACGATCACATAGATACTTGGGAAGAATTGGCAGAAGTAGTACCTTATCTCAAAGAAACAAGGTTATTAGCCCTGGAATCAGAGGATAAGATTCACTTGAATGTACCAGAGGCTACAGTACCAGAAACAGATAGTGGGGATATTGTTTATCCTTTGGTCATCAATAGTTCGACCGCTGTCAACCATTTAGAGGAATTATTTAGTGAGAAAATTTCGGCAAATATCATTAAAGCTTTTGCTGATAATCCAAATATAAGTGATTGGGATGAATTGGCAGATGCAGTGCCTTATTTGAGTGAAAATCGTTTGCTGACCCTAGAAGCAGAGGATAAAATTAAATGGGGTGCCACACAAAGCGGACAGGAACAGACCACCGATCAGGACACCGATAATGGTGGAGATGCGGGTAATGCAGAGATCAGCTTCCCTCTTAGCATCAACGGTAGTGCAGCCATTGCTCATTTAGAGGAGTTATTTAGTGAGAAAATTTCCGCTAATATCATTAAAGCCTTTGCCGAGCATCCAGAAATGAGCGATTGGGCGCATTTGGCAGCTAATGTGCCTTATTTGAGCGAAAATCGTTTGTTGGAATTGGAATCGGAGGGTAAAATTACCTGGGGACATACTAGCAGCCCCAATAGTGGCAGTAGTGAACCCGATTTTCCTTTAAAAATCAATGCAGATACGCCTATTGAGCATTTAGAGGAATTATTTAGTGAAAAAATTTCGGCAAATATTATCAAGGCATTCGAAAATAATCCCAATATTAGCGATTGGGACGAATTGGCCGAGGATGTTCCGTATTTAAGAGAGGAGCGTTTATTAACATTGGAGGCAGATGGGATGATTGAACTGTAGGGACAAGGCACGCCTTGTCCAACCTGTGTCATACATACACCATAATTTATAAATCGTTTGTCCGTATTATTCTAGGTGTATGTCATAATATGTATTTATTAGGTTTCCAAAACAGTTTGGCCAAGTTCATTCCTAAAAAGCAGCTCAATAATAATCAAATTATTTCCGACAAATCCATCCCCCTTTGGAGGGGGCTTGGGGGAGGAAAAGCCTGTAATTATTGAGTTCTAGATAAATTTAGCCATTGCCAAATTAATAAAAACCAACCGACAAATTAAGCATTGATATTTAAATCAAATAAGGAAGATTAACATAGTATTTATCCACATTAAACAGGAGAAATTTATTTGTTGTTTCATCGGCATGAATAATCTGTAATTCAATAATGACAAGCGGTTCCTCCCCCAAGCCCCCTCCAAAGGGGGATGTTATAATTCTTTTATTTGTTTAGTTTGTTGGTGTGTTTGTTTATTAATTTAATGTAGTGAGTCATATTACTGCATATTAATAATCGCATGATAAATCGCTCAATATATCATGTATTCAAACCAACACCAATATGGGATTCAAATACAAATCTTTGTACATCAAAAACCTATACGCAAAGATTAGAAAAAACAAATCGGTAGAGATCACCGAAAGAGGAGGAGACAGCAGCCCAGAAGACTATCTAGCCAAAGTCAAAGACCAATTACCAGCACAAGTCGTAGACTTTTACGATACCTGCAATGGCATTTTATTAAAATGGGCAGCCAAAAACAAGGACTTAGGCGCAAGCGGCTCCATGAACCTACGCCCCATCGAAAATTTATTTGATGCAACGGTGGTCAATTTGGAGGGCAGAACCTGGCGACTCAATGCTGACTACAACCAGCCAAAGGTCGCATTAAAAGGAGTCTTCCGACCCTTAGACCTCTTTCAAGGAGATGCTGCGGTAGGCTTCTTTAGCGATGCTTCCGACCGCACCGAGATGTATTTCCACACCTTCGGCAATTCTTTTGAATCCCTCAAAGTCGATTTGGAAGGTTATTTTCAATTATTGTTAGCTGCGAGAGGTTACATGTCTTGGCAATATGTTATTTTACATCGAGAATATGGTCAGGAAGATGATTATGGGAAGGTCGAACATGATGCTTTTAAAACGAATATGCCGAAATTGTTTTCGGATTTTGATTTTGATGAATTTATTGAATTGTATGAAAAGGTGAAAATGGGGTGATTTTATTCTATTCGCCTGATTTTGCTATGCTTCTTTTATGATAAAAAAATCACACCAACAAAACAAACAAACGAG
>JAHDFT010000326.1 GCA_020628015.1 Bacteroidota bacterium | reverse complement strand
TGTGGTGAGAAAGCATGACCCCTTTTGGTGTTCCTGTGGTTCCAGAGGTATAAATAATGGTGGCTAGGTCATCAGGAAGGATGCTGTCTTTGATATCGTAAAGGCTTTGGGTAGTAATGTCAGCCCCTTTTGCATGGATGTCTAACCAATGTGGTAGCTCATCATATTTTTCAAAAGTATAGATTTGTTGTAGATGAGGTAGATTTGGTTTTAGTGCGTTAATTTTGTCGTAGAGGAGTTTATTATTGGTAAAGCAATATTTGATTTCCGCATGTTCAAATATAAAGTGTAGGTCTTGTTGGCTGGCAGTAGGGTAGATGGGGATATTAACTGCGCCAATTTGCATAATACCCATATCAACAATATTCCATTCTATTCGACTATTGGTGGAAATCAAGGCGATATTATCCCCCTTTTGTATACCCAAACCTAATAGAGCTTTACTACAATGGTCGATTGCCTCTTGGAGTTGGTGAGAAGCGTAGTGCTGCCATTTGCCAGATTGATCTTTTTGTGCTAATGCAATGTCCTGAGCATATTTGGCATTTTGATAAGGTAATATATCAAATAGACGTTTGAAGTCCATTAAAACTGTTTTAAGTATATGTGGTGATTGTTTTATCTGTGTAACATGAGCTACCGATTAAAAAAAACCTCAATCGGAGGATTGAGGTTTTCTATCATCCATTAGTATAGCTCCATAAGGTAACTATATTTTGAATGATTATAGTAATATAAGGGTCAATATATCATAATTCATCCGTTCTTTGAACAGAAGAATAATTGACTTTCAAAGCATTGACCTTACGTAATTGTTGTTTCACGTCGGTTACAATACCCATTTTTACATCACGGTCTACTCTAAGTGATGTGGTCATTGCAGGTATAAGCTTTTCAGGCACTTTTGCTCTTTCATTAGCAATAAAAGTACCGATTTGCTCAGGCTGTGCAAATACATCATTGAGTTGGATTTGTGGAGCAGTACCAAATTTGGCTTGATACTTAGGTGTGGGCGAACCAACATAGATATAACTTACCAACGATTTCTTTTCTAACTTTTGTAATTCTGTAGCCTGCGTTGGCTTGATGGTTACTTTCAATGAAGTATCTCTCATAACCGTTGCAACCATAAAGAAGAAAAGTAAGATAAAGATAATATCCGGCAAAGAAGCGGTGGATATTGCTGGTGTTTCTTTAGCGTCTTTCTTACGAATCGCAGCCATAATTTAAAATTTAATAAGTAACAAGTGAAAAATAAATTCCCGATTTTGATTAGGGAAATTTGACACTAGACAAGACAAAAAACGTAGGCAATGCAGGGCATTGACGAGGCTTTTTAACGAAGTATAGAGTTCAATTTGCCAATTAAAACGAGAGACTTATTTTTTGACTGTTACTAAGTTATAGAATATTCGATACCCAATGAGCCACAAATCAATAATTACTTGAATTGTTTTTCACTAAGCGGTATACTGGATAAATAATACCCACCAGCATAACACGATATCCAATATACTTAGGTATCTATTTACCTCCACCTGTTTTATCTGGGTCAGCTTCAGAAATACGCAGCGGGAAAGCTGCCCTTACTTCTTTTTTACGAAGATCATCCAATTTATCGAATGTCACCCCAAATTTATTCATAGAATAATCGGTTCGCAATTCGTTGTATGCTGCTCGTAGTTCATTCTGAACCTTGATATACATATCATAAGAAGTACCTCGGTGATTTTTAAGTGATACAATTGCCTTATCTGGGCTATCAGAATAACGTGGATCTTGTCCATTATTATTTACATGTGTTTTGGTTAACTCTCGGAGTTCAGTGATATTAATAGGCTCACCTTTCACCAGTAACATATCTTTATTATTGACAAGAATATTCAACATATTCCTTTTGTTCACATCACTTTCGTCGGGTTCTTCTTCTGAATATGGTGGAAGAATAACCAACAAACCTTTGTCAATATCCATCGTCGTGGTTACGAGAAAGAAAATCAACAAAAGGAAAGCGATGTCTGCCATAGAACTGGCATTGATTTCCTGTGGTTTCTTTTTCCCCATTATTGAAGAATTTAAATAATAAACAGCCATTATGGACTATTTATTATCTGTTAAAATAAAAGAAAATAAAATGTTGGCGATTTAACCTGATACACCTTTCGATAGATCAAAATTAAACAAATGAAAGAGCATTAGATGACCTTTTATCCTTTCACCAACACTTGAATTTAATTATCTGACGAGATTAATTAACTCTAATAAAATCCACGCACCAAATGCGAAGAGGGTAAAGAAGAAAGCAGTTATTAGACCTGTATTAATACATTTCATAATCCAAGTGGTCACGTTAAACTTATTGGCGGCGGCTTGCACCGTTGAGGGTATTTCGCCCCCTGCCATTGTGTAAATAACGAATATTGCAACAAGGAAAATGATAAAACCTAATAATCTTTTGAATGTTCCTACTGGATTGACTATAAAATCTCTAATAGTATAAATAATCAGAAATAAGAAGGCTAAAGCCAAGCATATAATTGCTAACCATACAGCAATAGGAATCCCCCATTCGACTAGATAGTACGCCAGCTGTCCGTGTTCGCTTAGTACATCCATCTTTTTTATAACTTTATTGTTAAATAAATAGGGACAATAGACAAATAGCATTACTTAATTTTATTAAGTATTGATTGCCATTTATTTACTATCATTAAATAAATTAAATTAATGCAGAAAAGGTGATAAAAATATTTTATCGTTTCGCTACATTATACTTAACCAATAGGTCTACCAAAGAGATAGAAGCGTCTTCCATAGTGTTGACAATACTATCTATTTTAGAAACAATATAGTTATAGAAAATTTGAAGGATGATCGCTACGATCAGACCAAATACAGTGGTCAAAAGTGCCACTTTAATACCTCCTGCAACCAGGGAAGGAGAGATGTCACCTGCTTTCTCGATAGAGTCGAATGCGAAGATCATACCGATTACCGTACCCATGAATCCTAACATCGGAGCCAAGGCAATCAATAGACCAATCCAAACTAAACCTCTTTCTAAACGACCCATTTGAACGGAGCCATAAGAAACGATTGATTTCTCAACGATGTCGATTCCATCATCTGCCCGGTCCAGTCCTTGATAGAAAATATCAGCGACAGGTCCTCTAGTAGAACGACAAATTTCTTTAGCACGGTCAAGGTCATTATCCTGTAATGCCCCTTCTACTTTTTTGAGTAGTCGGTTGGCATTAGTGGAAGCTAGATTCAGCGAAATAATTCTTTCAATACAAATGGCTAGACCAAGGATCAAACAAAATAATACGATCCCCATAAAACGCCAGTCACCCTCGATAAAATACCGCTTCACTAATTCTTGTGTTGTAGCTTCCTCTTCGGGTTCTGGCTCAGGTTCGGGAGCCGGTGCTGGCTCTGGCTCGCTTGCGACTTCTTCGGTGGCAGTGGTATCACTGCTTGCTTCAGCATCTCCATCTTGGGCATAGATGAAATTACCACTTAGCAGCAATATCATACTACACGCCATAAAAAGCGTTAAAAGTTTCTTCATGTTAATGCTTTTTGTGTTAAGGTAATTGATTAGTTTCCAAAGCGGAGAGTGAGGGATTCGAACCCTCGGTACCCTTTAGGGGCACACACGCTTTCCAGGCGTGCACCTTCAGCCACTCGGTCAACTCTCCAGATTGTTGGGAGATAGATAGTGATTTAATACAAAAAGAAAGGTAATTAATTATTTATTTATTATCGTTCTAAGTTTTGTTGAAACGATTGAAATACTTAGTGGAAGTGGAACAGAAATAGTTATATATATTATATGCTTGACCATAAAAGACAAAAACAGTAAAGCCTGCTATATGCTTTTGTTGCTTCCCCCAAATAGTAACAACTGCAAAACTCCCCTAAATTTAATATATTATCTGCTATTCGCAATATTATTAGCGAATAATCTTTCACAATTGATAACATATTAAATATTACTAGAATAATATTGTTGTATTCGTGTAGATTGATTGCGAGGTATATTTACTAGGAAATTGGGCAATAATAGTACGCTTATTTGCTGATGAGGGGTTCGATTAAAGAAGATAGTGACCCAAAAAGCGATGCTCTTGAATCAACATTTTTAAACATCTCCTGAAAGATAGGAAAATTACCTCTACAATATAGTATTTTATCCCCAAAAAAACCACATTATACTATAATATATGCTTATCAAACAAAAATTGAAAAAAACTATTAATAATCAAAATACCTTTGTAATAGGATTGTCATAAATAGTAAGATATTTATTTTGACTTTCAAAATATCCTGCTATCAACGATCTATTTGAAAGACTTTTTCAGCATTCGTGGTTGTTATTTGAGCAACTGTCTCCAATGCTACACCTTTAACTTCCGCAATTTTTTTCGCTATATTGACAATATAAGCACTTTCATTTCGACGAAGGCTTCTATCCTTTGCCGAGCGATAAGGTTCGGGAGCTAGATAGGGTGCATCTGTTTCTAGTACAAAATGACTTAAATCTAAAGCTTGAACAATAGAGCGCAACTCCTTGGATTTTTTATAGGTGATAACCCCACCAATACCCATATAAAAACCACCTAGGGCAATGACTCGATGTGCTTGTTCTAAATTTCCACTAAAACAATGAAAAATACCAGTCAATGCTTCCTCGTTCATTTCTTCAACGATGGCTAAGGTTTCTTCCATAGATTCTCTACAATGAAGTACAATCGGCAGCTTTTTTTCCTTTGCCCATTGAATCTGGGTGCGTAGAGCCTCCATTTGTTGCTCCTTGAAGGTAATGTCCCAATAAAAATCTAAACCAATTTCTCCTACTGCATAAAATTTAAAAGGAGCTTGGTCTAGTTCAGTCTTAGCTCTTTCTAATTCTTCTTTGTAGTTTTCTTTAATGGAACAAGGGTGAACACCCATCATAGGAAAACAATGTTCGGGATGATTTTTGACCAAATCATATAAACCCGCTATAGATCGAGAATCGACATTGGGTAAAAATAAACGATTTACTTGATCATTTAATGCCCGTTTCAGCATTTCAGCTCGATCTTTGTCAAACTGGTTGGCATATAAATGGGCATGTGTATCTACTAGCATGTTCTAATTTTTTTGTTTATAGTTTGAATTGACAATCAACCAATGATCATCAATTCAATTTCTACCTGCAAAGTTGCAAAAACCTATGAAAATAGCAAGTACCTTTGAGTATATGTTGGGAAATTATGATTATTAGCTTAATTTCAAGCAAGTTAAAAACACAATAAAAGCAGGGTTCTGCTGGATAATTTACATTTCTATAATTCCTTATAAATATGGTGATCCCCTTAGTCATATTATCATTAGTGCCGATAGCGGTCATTCTCTTCTATTTTTACATTAAAGATAAATACAATAAAGAGCCGCCAGCAATATTGGCTTTGAGTTTTGGATTGGGGGTGTTGAGCTGCTTGCCTGCCTATTTTATGAGTAAATACTTAGCAATGACGGGCTTTGAAGCTGCTGAGAGTATTTTATCTGCGCTATTTTATGCTTTTATCATTATTGCTCTAGCAGAAGAGTTAGCAAAGTTTGCTTTATTAATGTTGGGTTTGTATCCTCGTAAAGCATTTGACGAACCTTTTGATGGAATTATTTATGCGGTATTTATTGGGATGGGTTTTGCTGCTTTGGAGAATGTGATTTATGTGGTGCAAGGAGGTTGGGAAGTGGCCATATTGAGGGCTTTTACAGCGGTGCCTGCTCATGCGGCTTTTGGGGCGATTATGGGTTATTATGTGGGGCTGGCTAAATTTGATCCGCCTAATAAAAATCGTTTATTGATTCAGGCTTTGGTGATTCCTATTTTATTACATGGTATTTATGACTTTTTTATTATTCAAGAACAGTATGAGGTCATGACCCTCGCTTTTCTAGGCATTTTGGTGGGAGCGATCTTTTTTGCTAGAAAGGCAATGTATTTGCATTTGGAGAATTCACCTTTTAAGGATGTTATTGCTGCTGAGGGAGAAACAACAAAGGAGACTGCACCTATCGTTTTGGCAGATAAAGGAGAGGAAGAAACAAATGTGCTGGTGCCTGCTGCTAAGAAGGAGGAAGATCCTGTACCTGTAGAAAATGTATTAGCTAATAAAGTTGAGGAGGGTAGGGAGGTAATGAATAAGCCAGAAGTATATAATATTGTAGAGGGAAAAGAGGAACCTACTGTTGAAGATAGTAAGGCTGCCCAAATGGATAGCTTAAAGGAATATGATCTTTTTGAGAATGATCCTTTTTGGGAGGAAGAAGAATAAGTGATGGATTAGAAATAAAGTCGGCCAAAATAGGCTAAATAATAAAGGATATGGCCGAATTTATTTCTGTTCCATCACTAAGAAAAATATTAAGGGAGAATGTAGTAAAGTTACCTTAATTCTTCCCTTAATTTCGCTTTTTCATAACTATTTAATAAGTCAAATAAGGACGTATTTTAGCGATGGTTTGCTCATCCGCAATATCA
>JAHDFT010000325.1 GCA_020628015.1 Bacteroidota bacterium | reverse complement strand
TGCTATGAAACGGGTAAAGGTTTAACGTTGCTTTTGGGGATTAAGTTGTGTGGGGCAAAAGCATTTTTTTGAATTAGGGTGATATTTAGGTTTATGTACATGTAAATTGAATTGAAGAGGAGAAAATATTAGGATAATAAAGAGTCAAGACCTTGCTTGCAAGGTCTTCTACATGACTATAGACTATAGCATTTGCGGATATTTTAATGGTACTCTTTCTCCTGTAATATACGCTGCTCTGTAGAATTAGAATATTCAGATACAACAGGCTCCTTAGTAAATACAAAAACCCTTAGTATCGTCCCTATTCCCACCGTAATCACCCCCAACATCATCACCGAATGAATCACCGTAGCCAAGACCAAACCTTCCTCAAAGGTAGCACCTAATAAGGCAAAACCGTTTGCTGCTAAGAAGTGGTAAGCACCAATTCCCCCTTGAATGGGCAAGATCATTGCTAAGGTACTGACGGAGAAAACGAATAACATCTGTCCCATAGTAAAGGAGCTGCTTACAGGAAGGCAATATTTATAGAGGTAGAAAGACAGGAAGTAACACAACCAAATAACGATGGTATATAGGATAAATCGTCCTTTTTGATCCATTTTTAGAATAGAAAAAATGCCCGCTTTTAAGCCATTAATGCGTTGATAAATGCTATTGAATATGCCAGATTGTTGTGCTTGACGTTTGATAAAAAGGAAGGCAAGTAAAGAAAGTAGGGCTATGCCTAGTAATATCCATATATTGTTACCTGTTAAACGATACCACAATTGTTGTACTGGTTCCAATACATAGGCAGCCATAAAATTGCTGATTAGGCTCATATTTAATAGAAAAGCTAGGAATAGCACAACAGCTATAGACAGTAAATCTATAATGCGCTCCATAATGACAGTACCTAGTGACTGTTCAACAACAATGCGGTCGGTTTTATATAAAGATAGACAGCGGATTAGTTCACCAGAACGAGGAATGGCAAAATTAGCGATGTTCATATTCATGACAGCGTAGAAGAGGTGATTGTTAGGCGGATGATAGCCTAGTGGAGCCATTTGTAAACGCCATCTTACCCCACGCATATAATGGGCGAATAGTCCTGATAAAGCAGAGAAAATAATCCAGCGGTAATTGACCTGCTGAAAACCTGCGGTTAGTTTGCCCCAATCTTGATTGCGAAATATCATGGCAATCAAGATAAAGCCGATACTTAAAAATACAGCACTCCTCAGATAGCCTTTCCAATCTTGGAATACGTTCTTTTTTTCTTTACTCATTTATTTTGATTCCATTACTAGTGATGGATTAGAAATAAAGTCTATGGTAGAATTTATTTCTGTTCCATCACTTACTTCGTCTTACTAGTCTTTTTCACAAAAGCCTCTGCTATAGCTTTACTCAACAAAGTAGCACCTTTTGTATTGGCATGAGTATCATCCCAACAGTTTTCCACTTTGTAGAATTCGGGATATTTTTGCCCATTGGTAATATTGATTTTGAAGCGATTGGGTAAAGCAGCATATGTTGGTTTTAGGTTGATATAATCACCTGGTTTAAGCATAGGATACAAAACATAATAGATTTTAATGTTCCTCTCCTCAGCTCGTTCAGCTAGTTTAATTAATTCGGAGACAAAACCCTGATTGGTATCCCAATTTTTATTAGGGGTTTGATCCGAAAAATAGATAATACTTTTATCTCTAGCATTTTTAACCGCCTTCTTAGGTTCTTTCATGAACTTCTTACGTTGCCTTTCCAAGCCCTTTTCTGTTCCATTTTCTGTCGCTTCAAATCCTCGATTACCCAATTCCTCCTCATTAGGCGGAGTCCATTTTCGGGCAATCATATCTTTGACCATCCCAATATTCAACTTATTTTGGATGAATTTTTGGAAAAAATAGCGAGTATAACGTACTTTTTTCCAAAAAGTATACTCCTCATCCGTCATTCCCCACAAAGATCGCCAGCTAAATAATAGGGCGTTCCAATCTTTTGTCCACAAAACAGCTCGTTTGGTGTGCAAATTCTTTTTAAACGATTTTTCTCGCCAAGAAGTTTGCAAGGAGCGTAGCTCAAAGAATATGTACTTAGGTTTTACCTCCTCCGATTCAATCAAATCATCACACATCCCATAAATTCGCCCAATAGTTGCTCCACCTAGACCGAAGTTGATGGATGTAAGCTTTTTAGAGCTATTGGCATTTACATAATCGTCAAATACCCAAGGCTTAATTCCTCTAAAAGTTTTGCTTGATCCAATAAAAACGGTATTGTATTTATTAGGGTGGGTGAACAACTCATGGGAACGGACATGCATACGATCTGTCACCCAAGCATAGGGTAAGTCCAAAGCAGTCCTTATTCCCCAAGCTAGTAGGAATAAAAGACTAATTAGTAAGACCGATTTGACAAGAAATTTTACCATTGATTATTATTGAAGATCAATTTTTCTTCTTGATTTGTTCATCGTCCCCATATTCCAATATATTCCGTACCATTTGTTGAATATTTACTGCGTCATAATGCACCTTCTTAGGATATACCCGATAATATTCCTTAGAATCAATCTCTACACCATAATTGACAATGTACAAATCAGGAATAGCCTGTTTTTGTGTTTCTAAGTATTTTTTTTCTAGAAAATATTTTGCCAAGCGGTTTTTCTCTTCCTGATTTTCTGCCGCATATAAGCCTTTCTCTTCATCTTGATAAACACCATAGGCACCCACACCATGTTTCTCCTGAAGTCCTTTTAATTGTGCCTTGATATTATCATTAGTCTCCTTAGTTGTTCGATAAGTGGTCAATGGGTATTCATCTAAATTGACCTTTAATTCATAACTTTTTCTAGGAAACTTCTTCTCCGCCATTTGTCTTTCTATATCTGGATTGGGATGTGGTTCGTGATTTTTATGACTCTCTACTATCGTTGCTTGAGGACCAAGAAATACAAACTCATTACCTTGTCGATAAACAGACCATCCTGGATATTTCTTAATCTTTTCCTGTATTTGTTTAGAAAATTCACCTATCGTTAAATAGTCTTTAGATTGTCCAAAAGCAAATAAAGACGTAATAGTTAGAAAGCAAGTTAAGAAGAGTGTTTTTTTCATGGTAATGGTGTTCTATGAATTGAATAGTTAAAAATGTTTCTTGGTGATGGAACAACAATAAATTCGACCATAGACTTTATTTGTAATCCATCACTTGGTTAATGATAAATAAATCATTAACCATTCTAGGTTAGCTATTACAAGACAATAGCCATCAGCTACCTCTTTTTTTGAAGAAATTCATTAAGTATTTGACGTATGGGCGATTGGTCGGGATACTGATTAAATCCGCCCCACTTCTATGAAAAGCAGATTTGCAATGTTGTACATTTTTTCTAAAACGATCACTATATTTTTGTCGAGTTTTTTTATCAGAAGTGTCCAGCCACATAACCTTACGAGTTTCTGCATCCACTACTCTTATTAAACCGACATTGGGCAATTCATCTTCTCTAGGATCGTATAAATGAATGCCGATCAAATCGTGTTTTTTACTGACAAGGGTTAATGATTTTTCATAACCACTACCCATAAAGTCAGACAACATAAAAGCAATACATTTCCTTTTGATGACATTGGAAAAATATTTCAGAGCCAATTCGATATTGGTGTGATCTTCGGCTGTCTTATCTTTTTTCTTTTTATTCGCTGGTTTTCGTTTGAAAAGCCGACGAAATCGCTGCCAAGAGGAAAGTTGTTCTTCATCACTACCCTCTCTTTCTCTCGATTTATCTCCATAAGCAAACTCTAAAAGCTCTCGGATAATCCTTAAGACGTGGGATTTACCTTTTTTAGGAGGGATAAAAAGGTCAATTTTATCACTAAAAAAGATCACCCCTACCTTATCATTATTATTGGTAGCCGAAAAAGCCAAGATTGCACAGATTTCGGTGATGATCTCGTGTTTCATTTGGTTGATTGTACCAAAAAAGGAAGAAGGACTGACATCAATGAGGAACATAACGGTCAATTCCCGTTCTTCTTCAAAGATTTTGATATAGGGTGTACCAAAGCGAGCGGTTACATTCCAGTCAATGGCTTTAATATCATCTCCATACATGTATTCCCGTACCTCACTAAACAACATACCTCTTCCCTTGAAAGTACTACTGTACTCTCCCGAAAAAATTTGGTTAGAGAGACCTTTACTTTTGATCTCAATTTTCCGGACTTTCTTTAAGAGTTCACTGGTTTCCAAAGATGACTAAATTTGATATGAATGAATAGAAATGGAAAGGTTTAGCTTTGCTGCTATAACGCTTAAATCATGACGATTTTAAGACACCTTTATTCTTTAATCCATCAATTTACGGTACCTCTACCGCATTCAAAATTTCACTTACAATGTTTTCGGAAGTGATGTTTTCAGCCTCTGCTTCATAAGTAATACCCACTCTATGCTGCATTACATCCGTACATATTGCTCGTACATCCTCTGGAATTACATAACCTCTTCGTCTAAGGAAAGCATAAGCTTTAGAAGCCAAAGCTAGGTTGATACTTGCACGAGGAGAACCACCAAAACTAATCAATGGCTTAAGATTGGCTAGTTTGTATTTTTCTGGGAAACGAGTAGCAAAAACAATATCCAAGATATAACGCTCAATCTTTTCATCCATGTAGACCTTTCGAACCATTTTTCTAGCCCGTAATAAGGTTTCTTTGTGCAATACTGGATTGACCTTTTTAAAAGTCTGATTGACATTCATCCGCATGATTTGCTGTTCATCCTCGAACTTAGGATAACTAATGATGACTTTGAGCATAAAACGGTCAAGTTGTGCTTCTGGTAATGGGTAAGTACCTTCTTGCTCTACTGGGTTTTGTGTTGCCATGACCAAGAAAGGTTCTGCCATTTTGAATGTTGTATCACCGATGGTTACCTCTCGTTCCTGCATCGCCTGAAGCAAGGCACTCTGTACCTTTCCTGGCGCACGGTTGATCTCATCCGCTAGAATAAAGTTAGAGAAAACAGGTCCTTGTTTAACCGTAAACTTATTTTCATTCTGGTTGTAGATCATTGTACCAATAAGGTCGGCAGGAAGTAAGTCGGGGGTAAACTGAATTCGACTAAATTCTGCTTGTACTGCTGTTGAAAGCGTTTTAATTGCTAGAGTTTTTGCCAATCCTGGCACCCCTTCTAAGAGAATGTGTCCATTGGATAGCACACCAAGTAGCAGCCGTTCCAGCATGTACTTTTGTCCAATAATGACCTTGCCAATTTCTGCATGTAACTCATCAACGAAGGCACTTTCTCGCTGTATGTGTTCGTTCAGTTCTACTATATCAGTAGGCGAGGAAGATGCGTTGGGTGTAAGATCCATTGTTTTATATTTTAAATAGGTATTAATTATTTTAATAGTCAAGCTATGCTTTGTATTAGCTATATTTAATACACAGCATTTCCTTGTTTCTGTCAAAATTCATGCAAATATAAGGAATTATGTTCTAGCTTTGGAGAAAGATGTAGAATGTTAACCTTTTTTATTGTTTAGGAACAGTAAAAAAATAGAATATAAAATTTGCATGATTGCTAGTGTATGATTAGCTTTGCGGCATGATACAACGTATACAATCCATTTATTTATTATTGGCAGCCATCATTAGTATTGTGTTGATTTTTGTACCACTACCCTATGTTATTAGTGGTATTGCTGGCTCTGCTTTTGATGAGGCTTTACAATTTGATTTTGGTAAAGCGAAACTATTACACGTTATAGAGAGTATTCCTATGGCAGTAACGGCTGGTGTAATTGCTTTGGTCAGCATTATTAATATATTTTTATTTAGAAATCGAACCTTACAAAATAATATTTGTAATCTAAATCTGCTATTAGTATTGGTCTTAATGGGCATTGGCATTTATTGGGCGGTTTCTGATACTACTTTTCCTGATTATCCTTTCTATGGTACCCTTCTACCAGTTGTAGCTTATTTTTTTATTGCTTTAGCGAAAAAGAATATTATGCATGATGATTGGTTGGTTAAGAGTTCAGACCGCTTAAGATAAGTAAGGGGTAAATTGATTTTTTGACCATTCTTGTACTATCACAAATTGTATAGGGATACTATATTTTTGTCTGATATCACTTTGTTGAAGTGATTGCTACACTACGAATGTAAAGGTTAAAACCTGTGTAGTATCACTAGGAAATTATAAAATGACAGCACACCATTTTACACATAAATAAATTTGTCCATACCCTTTATTATTTCGCCTAATACTGCATTACAAAAATATAACGTACATTTCAGGTATACTCCTTATCTTCACTTAAATAAGTGAAAGGCTATTTCAATCGAATTGATTTTTAATTCATCAGTATAGGGAACAGTCAAAAAATAATTGTACCATTTTGATTGATAAATTTACCCCTATACTTCGTTAAAAAGCCTCGCTGCGGCACTACATCGCCTACGTTTTTTGCCTTGTCTAGTATCAAATTTCCCTAAGCAAAATTTGTACACTTATTTTTCACTCGTTCCTAGGATTTTT
>JAHDFT010000324.1:4660-6651 GCA_020628015.1 Bacteroidota bacterium | reverse complement strand
AAATTTTGTCTCTCAAACGACAATCAAACGCTCCAATAGATTATGATTAAGATTGAAATTGCTTTATCATTGTGAAACAGAAACAATTATAACTTAATCATATATAACAAGTATCCCCTAATAGCCTACTCATTCTGAAATCAATTTCACCATACAATAATACACCTATTGAGCAAAACAATATAAACAAGGTACTATGCAGAAAATTGAAATGTTATACAATACGATACACCAACTATCCCAAATCGAAAAACGCAACTTCCGTTTGGAAATGACCAAATATAAAAAAGCATCCAATTATATTAAGGTGTATGACTTTCTAAATAAAAGTCAGCATTTTCCAGAACAATCCCAGATAGACAATTTTACTGACAAGGAACAAATACCTAATTTAGGAGTACATATTCACTATATCTTTGATAAATTACTTCATTTCCTAGTAGAAAATCGAACACCTCTAGGTGAGACTCAAATCCAAATTCAGTTAGTCCAACAAGCCAAACAAATAAAAATGCTACGGAATTTAGGCTTTTTTAAAACTGCTCAAAATGCCTCACTCCATCTTTTAAAAAAGGCGGATAAACATGGTTATTATCAATTTAGTATTAATGCTTTAATAGCTTTGCATATTTACCAAAGCTTTAGCCTCAAACCATTTACAATTAAATTACCTCCTATTAATGGGCAAAATTTTTCTATAATTGAAAGAATCAAATTTTATCAAAATCAATTGCAGTTAAATGAGGTATTAAAGCTATTAAATACACAATATGTAAAGGCCTCCATACTAATAAGAAGTAATCCAACAATAGACATTAAACAATTAGATCTAGCTCCTATTCCAAATATAGAAGGGCCTATTCTTAATACCAAAACCCAAGCTCTTTTTCATCAAGTTAAGATTTTTCATTTTACAATCTATAATCAATATGAGGCATTAAAAAACTATTTAACTCAGCTTAAACAAGAAATGGATAAAATTTATTTTGAGCATCAAGATCAAATCATTTTTCATATTTTCTTACTTCATGCCTATGGAGGTTATGTATTATTTGATCAGGCCCCCTCTTCTTTTCCTACATTTGCTAGAAATTATAAAAAAATTATCCTAGACAAAAGTAAATATATCAATAATATATCTCCTGTTGTATTAAATGGACTTAATGTGATTAGCAAAACATTATTAATTGAAGCATTATATCTTAAAAAAAATCTACAGCCAAAAGATATTAAACAAATAGAGATAGAAAATAAGGACATTTATGTTGGTAGTAAGGTAACCTATTTTGAAATGTTATTGAATCTTTCCTTTCTCTATTTAATTGCCAAAGATTATGCTACATCAAATAAGTACATTGAAAAAATTAAGCAGGCAGAAGCAGAGGAGACAAAGCTTTTTTTATGGGAAATTCCATATATTAGCTTAATTAACTCTTTTGAAGATGGTGAGGTAAAATATGTTAAATCCCAAATCACCAAATTAAAACGCAAAGAAAAAAATAAAAAGAAAACACCAGCTATACAAAGGTTTATACTTACATTAATACAAGAATTATTAAATCATCCAAAAGCACAACATCTTTCTATAATGACAACAAGCCTACCTCAATTAATAGAACTGGAACAAAACTTTCTCTTAGCTCATTTTAAATACTCATTTTGGTTAAAAGATAGAATAGGAACAAGAAACAGTAAAAAATAAATAGTGTCTAGACATACTACACCATCACAATATAAATCCGTAGGGAGTTGAATACTGAATCTAATATTAGAGTTTTCCATTATTTCTGTTTTTTTGAAATATTTTTCGCACATCTATTTGTCCTACCTTTCTATTGTGTTGTTTCCTTCAATGTTATGTAAAAATCAGAGGGCAGTCTCCTTCAATCTCAACCTCATAACAATCTAACCATCAACATTAAATACTTTAATCATTATATACAAACCTCTTTTAAGTCTAGCACCAATTATTTTTTTTCCTATACTTATCT
>JAHDFT010000324.1:0-4560 GCA_020628015.1 Bacteroidota bacterium | reverse complement strand
TTAGTGATGGAATAGTAATTAATTTGGTTAGCTACTGCCCATTATTTTACTCCATCACTTACAATAATTACATTCAAATTTAGTAGTTACCTACCCCCCTTTTTTTCAGTATCCCTATTGCAAAGTAACAAGTAGAAATGCATTTTGTCCTTTTTTTAAGTATACAAGTCCTAGTACTAATTAACGATAAGAACTGATGTCCCCTCCTATTTACTATAATCTAAAAAATCAATAACAATGAAGCTCTTAAAAAGCCTTTTTTGTATTACATTATGTAGTAGTATGCTACTTATATCTTGTAATAAATCCGAACTTGACTCCCCTAATGATACTGAATTAGCATTTATGTTTTTAACGGAGGATTTACAACTAGAAACACAAACAATCAATACAGCAAACATTGATCTATCTGAAACAGCTTCTACTAATACTATAGATGCACGATCTGATATCAATGAAAAATTTGAAATTAATAGATCAAGGGGGTCAATTAGTGATTTTGATTCCAGAAATATTAAAAAGCTAAAGTGGGATATTGAATTTAATGCCAAAACAAATAAAGTTTCGGGTAGTGGGCGATTTAAATTAGTAGCGAATGACGGAGAATTCGATTGGGACTTAGAGTTAGAAGCACTTTGCACAGAAGTTTGGGGCAAAAATAATGATAAAGCTTTAAATCTATTTAAGGTTGTTAAGGCTAACTCCATTGGAACTAGTAAATTTTGGAGGCGTGCTTGGGGAAATTTGGATACAGCTCCTTTTATACTTTTTAATAGTAAAGATGGGAATACAGATAAAATTAGTGGTTTTGCATTTGTAGAAGCTCCTACACTTAATACCAATCTTAGAGCAAATGATTTGACAAAAGATGATCGCTGTCATTTCCTTGTTAATACCCTTGATGATATTCCTTTCACAAATACAGGAGCTAATCCAACATCAGTAATACCTGATGATGATTGGTTAATTGTGAAAGGACTTAACTAAATTAATTTTTAGCAAGGTAGCAATCTCACAGTTTTATATCGTGTAATGAGTTATGTAACTCATTACACGTTTTTTATATCAAGAAGAATCATGTAATTTAAGCAATCTGCCTCTACTCCACCCAATCCAAAAACGCTCCCATCACCGTTTTCCAATGCCCCTTCTCCTGATTGACTTGTCCATCCTCCTCTACTTCAAAAAAATTATGTTCTAGTCCGATATAGCGTTTTAAGGTCAAATTACTTTTGTTGGCTTGAATAAAAAATAAAGGCACTAGATCACATAAATCTGCTATTCGATCTTCGGTTCCGTAGGCCAAATATATGGGAATATCTAGGGTGAGCCAATCATCGTAAAATGTTTCTGAGAAGGATTTCCAGGCTTTTAGACTTGGATTGGCTTTGATGGAATCTGTATGATTGGTTTGCCTAAAAAAGGCGTATTGTTCATTCATCATGGAATCTGCTTTTTCCCAGCTTATTTTGCCCACTTGTGCATCTAGTCTTGCTTGTCGGGTAAATTGGTCAATGCGTCCGAAGGGATTTGTGGAGAATAAGCCTAGATGGGTGACTGCTGAATTTGAGGTAGCAATTTTTGTAGCCACCTTACTCCCTTGTGAATGTCCTGCCACAACTAGTTTTTGGGGATCAACCCAATCCTTTTGACCTAAATAACTTAATACTTTATTCGCTCTATCTACATAATTTTGCAAATAATCTGCTTTCACATAAGCAGGGAGGAAAGTACGAGGATTATTTTTATCTGGAATGTATTGATAGCTATTGTTTAGGTTTTCCTTCCTTGCTAGAATAGGTGTTTTAGGCATGGAAATGACTACAATGTGATAGCTTTCTTTTATTTTTTCCTCATTGAGATTGGTGATGCCGCCTCCAAAAAAGTAAAATCCATAGTCCTCAATTTCCCCAAATAATGGAAGGGGCAATGAGCCTTGACACCATAAAAATAGAGGCTTCTTTTCTTGGAGCGTGGTATCCACCACTACAAATTCAATGGTATCTTCCTCCTCCTCTAGTTGAAATAGGATTACCCGATTTTCTAGTAGTTTGCCTTCTTGCTCTTGGCTGAAGGCGAAATTGGAGAGGATGAGGGATATTAGGGTAATTGTAATTTTTTTCATGCTTGATTGGTGATTTTGTTGTTCTTGGGTGCTACACTTTGGTGGGGGGTGGGGTTCAAATGGGTAAATCACACTAAATAATATCAAAATCCACCTCCATCTTATGACTCAAAGGGCGAGCTTGACAAGCAAGGATGAAATTATCTTTTAATTGGGTTTCATTGAGGGCGTAACACTGATCCATCTTTATTTTGCCTTTTTGAATCCGACAAGCACAACTGGCACAAGAACCCGCCAAACAACTGTGGTCAATGTCTTCACCAGCTTCTAGGAGGGCATTCAATAGGGTTTGATTGCCTTTCATGACGATGACCTTTTTAATCCCATCCTTCTGAAAACTTACCTCACATTTATTAACCACCGCCTTATCACCAGCCTTTTGGACTGCATTCGGATCACTGCCAAAACGCTCTAGGTGAATGTTGTTTTTGTCAATGTCTAAATCATGCAATACATTTTCTACATTATCCATCATTCCACTAGGGCCGCAAATGAAATATTCAGCAGCTAATGGGGAACGGTATTTTCTAAGGAAAAATAAGATGCATCGACGGTCTATCCATCCTGTTTTGGCTTGTAGTAAATTGCTGATTAAGCCTTTTCCAAAAATACTGGCTTCCGTTTCTAGTTCGTGTTGAATCACCAATCTTCCTACGTATTGTTGTGCTAATTGGGTCAATGTTTTATAATGAATAATGGAGGATTCGTTTCTATTCCCATACAATAAATAGACCTTACTCAAAGGCTCTTGCTTTAAAATCGTTTTGATGTTGGATAGCAAAGGGGTGATGCCGCTTCCGCCTCCAAAGAAATAATAGGCTTTGGCTTGTGCTGGCTGGATATTGACGGAAAAAATGCCTCTTGGTAAACTGACTTTTATTTCTTCATCTACCTTAAAATGATCGTTGATGTAATTGGAGACTTTCCCATTTTTTACTCGTTTGACGGTGATGGCGACTTCTTTTTCATGAGGGGCGGTGAATAGGGAATAAGCTCTGGTCAAAGATTCTCCTCCTATTTCTACATGTAATAGAATGTGTTGTCCTGCTTGGTATTGAAAGACATCTTCCTTGCCTTTTAGATCCAAATAGATGGAAACAGCGTCTTTGGTTTCTGCGACTATTTTTTTTATGGGTATGTTTAGGGTTGTATGTAGGCTATTTAATGCTTTTGGAACCATTTTTTGTTTTTATTTTGGTGGTGGAATGATTGATTGATGAATAAGCCATATTAGCCCAATGCTTCTCCCATTGTAGAGGCTCGATATTTATCAATGTGTTTGTGCATAACCCAAAACCAAAGTGGTGGAAAAAGGCTCAATATCATCATGCCAGGATAGCCAGTTGGCATTTGAGGGCTTTCCTCAAAATGTCGGAGGACTTGGTATTTTCGATTGGCAATATAGTGATGATCGGAGTGGCGAGTCAATTCAAATAGCACCAATCGACCAATGGGGTGATTGGAATTCCAGGAATGTATGGGCAGGGTGCGCTCGTAAAATTCTCCTTTCTTTTTTCTGCGTAATCCGTAATGTTCGATATAATTAACCGTTTCTAATAATAGAAAGCCAATCGTTGCACTAACCAAAAAGAGCAACATTGTTTCTAGTCCAAAAATCCAATAGATGCCTATAACTAAAGCTAATTGAATAAACTGAAAAACCAACATTTCATTGTGCCAGCTAATCAATGGTAAATTGCGTTTATTCAATCTTTCGGCTTCTAAATGCCATGCAGAAAACCAGCCACCAATAGTAGAACGGAACCAGAAGGCATACACCCACTCTCCTCGACGGCTAGAGGCTGGATCTTCGTCTGTAGATACGTGCTTGTGGTGTCCTCTATTGTGTTCTATAAAGAAATGCATGTATAGAGAGGTGAGCAATAACATTTTACTCATCAATTGCTCATGCTTTGTGCTGCGATGTCCTAATTCATGGGCAACATTGATGCCTAAAATGCCGCAGGATAGACCAAAAGCTGTGGTCATGCCTATTTTTACGTAGGTGGGTAAATTAGGATCACTAACGGAATAGAGAAAATAGATCATAATGGCATACTGAATCGGCACTATGCTATACACAATAAAATCATAGAGTCGATCATCTTTGACAATTGCCTCTTCTATCGCATCTAAATTCTCAGTCGTTCCACTTGAAAAGAGTTCTAAAAATGGAAGTACACCAAATAAAAAAATAAGGGCAAAAAAGGAATAGTATCCACCCAAAGCAATGGATAAAAAGACGACCAATGGCACCATATAGGCGACGAAAAATTTTAATCTGTGTGTCAACATAGGTATCAATTTAGTAGCATAAAAAACAATTTTCCTTAATTTATGCTTTTTCACCTTTAGTTTGTAGACGGAAGCGTACAATAGCCTGAAATTACTAGTTCTAAGATAATTGCGGGTATATCTTCTTTCGCCCTGAAAGG
>JAHDFT010000323.1 GCA_020628015.1 Bacteroidota bacterium | reverse complement strand
ATGATGATGATGATGATAACGATGCGTCTACTGCACCAATAATAGTAGATGAGGTTTTAGCTCCAAAAAATGCACAGGAAACAACAGGACTACCTACAAGACCAGTCAAATGGACAGTAGGTGAAGTATTATATAGTAATTCTTTTGAGACTGAGGAAGAATATGGAAAGGTATTTGTAGCAGGAGGGGAAGAAGTGGTTAGTTTAACAGATTGGAATAATGACATGGACAGAATGGGAATGGGACAGATTTTTATTAGTCGAGATGCTCCAGAAACAGGAGATACTTATTCCTTATTGATAGAAGGACACGGATGTGTTGTTTATGATGGTCCTTTTTATATTTTTACCAAAGTGGGACCATTCGATGAAGATAAAGATGTAGCTGTTAGATTTTGGGCCTATGATGTTAGTGGAGGAGGATTTCCAGGTAGTGATTTAAAAATGAAGGTTGCTGACGATACAGATAATTTTTATCCATATTCTGCTGATCAAAAAGTAAAAATTGATAGCGAGGAGTGGAAGTTACATGAAACAATTAGACCTTTACATATTCCAGCAGGAAAAGTCCTTTATATACATCCTTATGCTGCTAGTGGTATTGCAGGGGCTACAGCTATACGTATTGATTTATTAGAGGTGATTAGTTTAGTAGCTAACTAGAATAACTGGAATAAGAAAATAATCGACTAGAAAATGACTAAGTAACAGCTAAAAAATAACTCCCACATCTTGTTGTTTAATTTGCCGCTATAATCGTTAGGACGGGTTCCTCGCCGATGCTCGCATCGTCTACGTTTTTTGCCTCGTCTAGCGACAAATTAACCGAACAAACATGCCGAATTTATTTTTTGCTTGTTACTAAAGATAATACAGAAATTTATTTCTAATCCATCACTAAAAGATTATTTTAAATATGAAGAAGCAAGTACTTTTTTTGACAGTAACATTCATTTTTGGTTGTCTATTAATGCTTTCCTGTGATAAGGAGCAATTCGTAGATGTAGAAACAGACTCAATTCAAACACAAGAGCAAACAGTACTTGGAGAAGAATTGGCTGATGTAGAAACCGATGAAGCAGATTTAGAAGCTTCGGATAGCTCTGAATTATTGGAAGAAGAATCAGAAAAAGTATTGTATCGCAATTCATTTGAAACAGCAGAAGAGTTGGCTAGTGTCTTTACTTATCGTTTTAATGGAGGGAATTATGAGCGTGTTGCTTCTACTGATTCCTATAATTATGCACTAAGTAAGGATAATGCACCTAGATCAGGAGGCGAACAATCTTTAATGGCTTATGGAGCAGCCTGCTCAGTTTCTCATTTTTTTGTGTCTATAGAGCCATTTGAAACGGATCAAAATGTATTGGTTAAATTCTGGGCGCAGGATCAAAAAGCAGATGAAAAGTTTGGTTTTGTTCGTATAAATATTGTTGATGATGGTGCGTTTTATGATTCAGCAGCTAATTACGATGCTGATATAAAGCTTGAAATTGATGATACAGTATGGAAACCCTATCAAAGCCAAGAAATACTGCATGTGCCAGCAGGTAAATTCCTTCAACTAGATGTAGTAACATATGGTGGTACTGGTAGCGGAAGTAAGATTTACTTGGACTTACTAGAGGTGATTAGTGCGGAATAGTAAAGTGATGGAACAGAAATAAATTAAAATAGATAAGACCTATTTGGGGCTATTAGTTAAAGCGACTAATAGCCCTATTTTATATCTGAAAATCACCGAACAACTGTCGGCACCTTCAAAATATGCCAGAAAAAGCTATACATCACCATCTGAATCCCCAAAACCAACAAAGTACAGCTCGGAATACTCCATCTAAAAGCCACAGAAGGATCTAAAGGACCAAAATTAACCGCCTGCCAATTCATAAAAGCGATGGCAAATAATAATAAGCCGCCAATTATACAGCCTCCACCGAAAATTAAGCCTTTTTCCAGATTGAAATGCTGGGTAATTCGACTAATTGCCTGACGTGGAGGTAGAATGCCCCTTGTATTAGCATAGATAATCGAAAGAAAGTAGAATGCAATGAACTGAAAACCAATAATAATCAATAATGCCGTATACAATAAGGTCTGAATATCGAAGCGAATGCCACCAATATTTTGAGTAGCACACAATAAGAATATAGAAAGCAATAAACCTAGAAAAATAAGGATCATTCCTGGATAGAGGTACAGCCATTTAGGACTATAGACCATCAAAAAACGCAAATGTCGCCAGCCATCTCGCCAAGTATTGAGGTGTGGAGGACGATCTCGACCGTCAGGGGATAGGGTAGTAGGTACTTCGGTGATACTCATCCCTTTCAAGGAGGCTTTGACCACCATTTCCGAAGCAAATTCCATCCCTGTTGTATGCAATTGCATTTGTTGATAAGCCTTTTTACTAAAACCACGCAAACCACAGTGAAAATCACCTACTTTAATATTGAAAAATAGTCGCCCAATAAAGGATAAAACAGGATTTCCAACATAGCGATGCAAAAAAGGCATAGCCCCTTCCTTAATGCCTCCTTTAAAGCGATTGCCCATCACCAAATCATGTCCAGCTCTTAATTTCTCGACAAAAGCATCTAAATTATAAAAGTCATAGCTATCATCAGAATCTCCCATGATAATGTATTTACCCTGCGCCGCCTGAATGCCGCCCCTCAAAGCACTTCCATAGCCTTTTTGGACTACATCCACTACTTTGGCTCCTAGATTTTGGGCAATACTTTGGGAATTGTCTGTGCTGCCATTATCCGCAATAATAATTTCGCCTAGAATGCCTTTTTCCGTTAAAAAACTTTTGGCTTTCTGGATACAAGTGGCTAATGTTGCTGCCTCATTTAGGCAAGGCATAACGATGGATAATTCAATAGTATTATTTATAGTAGTCATGATTGGCTTGTTTTTTTTAGGTTATTCTGGGAACTAGATGGATAAATAATTAATAGTCTTTGCTTTGGAATATAGTAGCTAAAAACCACTAGAAGGTTTGTAATGAATAGCCACAGGCCGCCATTTCTGCACCGCAAATACTAGTAAATTGCTGCTTTTGCTGCTTGTTCCACTGGGTCCAATGTGCTAGAGGATATTTGGGAGAAGCGTGTTGGGGTTGGTGAATGTATTGTTCCCATTGTTTTTGGGAAATATTGACCCCTATTTTGCTTAATAAATGAGTTTGGAAATAAGCATAATCACTAATCAATTGCTCAAAATGGATACAATCAGGAATATGCTTACGAAGAACTCGATTCTCATACCGCCATTTCCAACAAACTCGCTCAAATCGGCTCATATCCTGCCATTTGGAAGCATAAGGATCATCATCAGGTGGCTGAATGACCGCCAATAAAGGATCTTTGTCTCCTAGAACTTCCCTTGCCATTATAGACCGCACCACATCTCGCCCATCTCGAACAAGATGTAGTAGCCTTGCATGAGGAATTTGCTCCTTAATGGCGGCTACATGAAGTACTAAAAAGGGATTAAATTCCCCATATAAACTTGAGTTTTTAGTTTGGATGCGGTTTAGCAAGTCTTTGAGGCGGTAATCAGCGACATAATCAAAGGCATGTTGTGGATTGCGGAGTATATGCGTATAACTCCAATAATCATTAATATTGGGTTCATGCTCAATTTGTGCCATTGGTAATTCTTGTGCCAATAGATCTGCTAGAAAAGTAGAGCCAGAGCGAATCGTAGATAGGCTAAAAAAGATTGGCTGTTGGGCTAATGTTGTTTTGATGGCTGATTCAGATAGGCGAATTTGTTGTTTGGTTCGTATAGGGTCTAGGGTGAATTTAAAACGCATGGCAGTACGAGCTAAGGTATTGAACAAAGGCAATCGAAAGCTTTGCCAACGATACCAATGCATCAATCTGGAATAGGGTTTGACTGTTAGTGTACTGCCTTTATGCATTTTTAGTGATTTTAGATGAGATTAAGGAATTTAGGGCTGAGAAAACACCAGTTTCCTTTTCGGCTCTCGACGACTAAATACTTCGTAGCATCCTAAGCCAATAATGGTTAATAAACTCAAGCCACATAAAGCCCAGCGTAGCGGACTCACACCAAATTCAAACTCGACAATATGAGTTCCTGGGGTGATGGGAACCGCCATAAAACAAGGACTCATTTGCACCCAGTCAACCCTTTGTCCATCCACTTTAGCCTGCCAATCCATATGAGCATTGACTTTTAGCATCGCCCAAAGTGCTTGGGCATCATTTTCTTGTGGGAAAACCTCAATCTCTGCCTTATAATAGCCGTCCTCAATGCTTTCCTTTATAATATTTCCCCAGCCATTTTCAGGAATGCTATCTATTTGATGATTGAGGTAATTGGCCAAGCCATCATCTTTAAGGTCAATAATGGTTTTTAAGTGTTCTGCATTAGCTTCATTAGCTAAAGTAAATTGGGAGGCTGCCAAGCGTTTATCTTTTCGTTGCAACTCAATAAAATTGCTAAATCCATTTTCTTGAAAAAAGCGTTTTGGATGCTGATCCGCTATAGCAATGTGGTTTTTTTGTAGTAAAAAATCTTTATTTTTCATCCAATAGGTCAATAATTGCCTAGCAGCTTGATTTTGGGATAAAGTAACTGTGTTGGTACGCACAATATCAAAGTATTGCTGTTGCGAAGTGGTTTTATAAATTCTAAAGCGTTCATTATTAAAGATAACATTCGTCAAATACTTGTATTCCTTGTAATTGGCTGCCATCAAGTAAGGGAAGCCGAATAATTCATAATGAAGTGGAGATTGATTATTGAATTTGTGGAGGTAATATTGTCCTAGATTACTCCGATTGCCTGCCGCATAAAATCGACCAATCGCTTTATTTTGTAATGCAGGTAGATAATAAGCCGCACCAGGAACTTTCGCCACATTGACTCGATCTCCTTCCAGTTGTCCTAGAAAGTCGGACACTTCCTCAACTGCTTTAGGATTACTCATTACATTGGCTTTGGCATATTGACCAAATTGTTTGACTTGGCTATGAAGGAAGTAGCAAGCAATGAAAGTCAAGCCTATAAAGCAAGCAATTCGCAGCAGCGCATCTCGCCAATTCTTGATGGATATGGACGCTTGTAGTATAAATTTTCCTAGAATAATAAGCCCAAAGCCAATAATAGGCAGGCTAAAGAAATGTAGATGACTCAATAAACGCAGAAAAGGTACATTGTCATAAAGTGGGGTGTATTGTAGGAAGGTAAAGGTTTTTGCACCTGCTAGGAGTAGAAAAGCCATGATAAAATTTAGTATAATAAATCCAGCAGCTTTTGCTTGTAAGCCAATATTATTAAACCATTGCTTTTTATCTGAGAGAAAAATTCCTAAACCTATACTCATAATCAAAGTGATGGTAAAGACAGGTAGCCGTTTGCCATCAAATAATTTCCCATTAAAAAAGAAATGAATGGCTTTTTGTAGACCCAAACCCAAATGATGTGTTTCATCCAGTTTAAAATAACCGCTAATATACGCTCCCCCTAGAAGTGTCGGAATTAGTAATAAAGCAGCGATGGCAAAGGCTCCAATATAGATTTTGGTGATATAAAACAGCCCTTTTATGCTTTCTTTTTTATCCAATTGATGCATAAAAATGAGCAAGCCAATCGAAAGACAGGCAATAATGCCAGATAAAATATGGGTCAATAATAATATACCAATTAAACAAGTAGGCAACCAGAGGGAGCGATTGCCCCAGTAACTTTTATAGACATAAGCGATTGCCAATGGAGTCAAGACCATGCCCCAAAGTTGGGCATATAAACCCCAGCCTAGTACAGCTCTTAATTCAAATCCAAGCCCCTGCCAGCTTTGAATGGAAAAGGTGAGTAAGGAAGTCAATAGGCAGATCGAGCGAGGCAAGCCCATCCATCTAAAACCTTGGTAAATGCTTAGTGGAAGGAGGGTGAGTAGGGCAACTACAATGATTTTCATCAATAATAGTGGCTCTACCATTGGAAATAGGAGAAAAATCGCTGCCGTTGCACAATGGGGAATGGGTTGGTAATAGTAGAATAGAGGCATACCCATACTAAAATCAGGTAGCCACAATCTAAAATTCCCTTCCTGAACCATCTCCGCTAATCGAAGGCTATAGATATAGTGGGAAGTATTGTCATGCCCATTGATCAAGCCTTCTTGAAATATAGGACTGAGTAGCACTATATTCAATAAGCTAAATAGGAATAACACAATTGCTGGATAATAACTGCGCCAGATATGTTGTATAAAATGATTCATAAGACGATTTATCTAGCAACTACAATCTTTTTCATTGCCGAACCCATTTCTGTCTGGACTCGCACAAAGTAAATGCCATTAGGAATGTCATCGGGCAATGTTAGCCGTCGTTCATAATTTCCTTTTAAGACATAGTTTTGTTCTTGGTAAATTGCTTGTCCATTGAGGTTGAAAATCTGCAATTGAAGCAAATCGGAGGTGGAGGAATTGACGCTAATGGTCATGTCACTTTGGACAGGATTCGGGAAAATGTCTAGGGAGAGTTCGGGGGCGATGATGGAGGGGATGTTGGGCGTTTCGATAAGTTTTTTAGTAGTATTACTACTAGTACCACTACCTGAACCAGAACCAGATCCTGAACCACCAGGAGAACCAAATTCAATACAACATA
>JAHDFT010000322.1 GCA_020628015.1 Bacteroidota bacterium | reverse complement strand
AAACCAATCTATTATTGTAGTCATAAAATATTTTTATGCGAATATTACGAATTTATACTCATGCATTAATTATTATTGTACTATTTAGTTTGTTCATCTCCTGTACTAAAGATCCACCTCGTCCTGAGTTGGATTTATCTTTATTGCCTTATCCAACTTTATCTGAATATGGCTTTTTTGTAGGAGATTTAAAAGAATTATCTCCTACTACTGGGGTTTTACCTTATGAACTAAATAGTCCACTTTTCTCTAACTATGCAGAGAAATCTCGATTTATTTTCTTGCCAGAAGGGACAACAGCCAACTATCAGGAAAAAGAAGTGTTTGATTTTCCAGTCGGAACGGTTATTATTAAAACTTTTTATTACGATAATGATCTACGTGATCCTAGTTTAGGTAGACGTATTATTGAAACTCGTTTGTTGATTCACAAAACAGATGGGTGGCATCCAGCTTCTTATCTTTGGAATGACACTCAAGAGGAGGCAGATTTTACCATTCTAGGTCATTTGAAAGATGTTAGCTGGATACATTCTGATGGTAGTCAACGTAGTACACAATACTATGTACCTAATAAAAATGATTGTAAAGGTTGTCATAATCTGGATAAACAATTAACTCCAATTGGTCCGAAAGCTCGGCATTTGAATGGTGATTTTACTTATCCTGATGGTAGTATTATGAATCAATTGGATAAATGGAAGGAGATGGGTTATCTAGGTAGTACACCTGCCTTAGTAGATATACATCAAGCAGCGATTTGGAATGATCCTAGTACTGGTGATTTGAATGCTAGGGCTAGAGCTTATCTGGACATCAATTGCGCTCATTGTCATAACCCTAAAGGACCTGCCAAAAATTCCGCTTTGTTTTTGGAGTTTGATCGGGAGGAGCTGTATACCATTGGTGTTTGTAAACCTCCTATTGCAGCAGGTAGAGGCTCAGGAGGGCATCAGTTCTCGATTGTTCCTGGATCACCTGAAACGTCGATCATGTATCATCGTATGAATTCTACAGAAGTGGAGGTGGCCATGCCAGAGCTGGCTCGTTCGGTTGTTGATGAGGAAGGTGTTGCTTTGATTGGTGAGTGGATTCAGACGATGGCGGGTAGTTGTGAATAAGGGAGTCAATAAGTTGATTGGCGTTTTAATAAACCCAAAATCAGTAAATCTGATATTTTCAAAAAGAGAAAACATGAAGAAATTAAGGAAAAAACTAAAGTTTGCTTATCCTTATGAACAGTAAAAAAACAAAGCAGATGTATTGTTATAATACATCTGCTTTATTTTTTGTTTGCATTCAATCAAGTTGAACACAAATTTAATCCACAATCACAGCAGCATCTTGATAACCTCTTAAATTCAATACGGTTAGAATATCTGATGTGCTGTACTTATTCGTGTACTCGCTAATAACGATCATAACATTACCTTGCTTAGAAACACTAATTTCTAAATGTCCTAGATCGGATAAATGGCTTAGATCGTTATAGCTTAGATTTTGGTATTCGCCTACTTTAACCTTATTAGATCTAGCTTTAGGTTTATTGGCATTTTGATGTTCTGCTATTTTAGTTGCTGCATCAAAATCTGCTTGATGTTGTTTTTTGAAGTTATAACCATTGTTTGTAGGCTCCTTTGCTCCAGTAAAAGTACTAGTAGTATTGAAAATTTCATCATCTATTGCAGGAATCGGTTTCTGTTCCTCATCAATTGTTTCCTCTACTATGGTTGTAAATGCTAAGGACTCTTCCATTTCCATTTGATTATTAGTCGCTGTTTCTTCTGCTGCTCCTTCTCGAGAAACATAAGTATTTTTAGCCAATCTATTAGACATATTCACTTGATGTGCTTCATTTTCATCGGCATCTCGTAAGGCCACTTCACTTCTAATAGGTCTGACCTTTACTTTATTGCGTTTGATTGACTCTTCCTCACTTGGCATGTCTATAACTGCTTCTTCTTGTATTAGCTCTATCTCGTCTTCTCGTGTGGGTTCTTCTGGTGTTAATGCTATTTCTTCTTCTTTTTCAGTTGGCGTATAAGTAATACCCAACCTTTTCTTTATTTCTGTTTCGATACCTGTAAAAACAGGAATGATGTAATTTTCAGCAAAAGTAGTATTGGTTTCTTCTTTCTCTGGTCCAGGCATATTGCTGCGTTGACTCAATTGGGCATCAATTTCTTTAAGATTTGGATTGGTCGCAATAATTTGCCCATTCGCATCTATTAAAAAGACTGCTGGAATACGGTTAATATTCATTTCTGTCAAAATGGGCGAATCAAAAGATCTTTTATCAATAACATTGTGATCTCCTTTCATTTGTAGTCTCCTCATCTCTGCCTCCCATTCTTCTTGACTTTCATCTAAAGAAACACTATAGATTTCCAAACCTTCAGCATCTCCAAAAGTAGCGTTCTCGTACTTCTCTTTAATTATTTGATAATTGTCAATTTGCAATACACAACTCGGACACCAAGATGCCCAAAAATGGAGTAATACATATTGTCCCTTTAGTTCACTCAAATCATTGTAAATTCCATCTTTTGTAGGCAAACTAATATTGGCTACCTTTTCTGGATTTTGATTATTGGATAAAAAAGAAGAAAATGCAAATAAAGTAAGTCCTATTAGGACAACTATGATTGAAATCCCCTGTAATTTTTTTTTCATGGCTGCTAGTTTATTCCTTATTAGAGTATCCACCAAGTAGTCAGTCATTCCATATCATTGTTTTTTTTTAAGCAAGCTTTTTTGCTTGTGCTGTGCTGAAACCTTGTTGTAAATTACAACTATACTTATGTTTCATGTTTTGTACAGACAAAAAAATTAAAAGTCCAAACAATGCTATTGGCTTGACTAATTATATGAGGATATTGTAACAAACTCAATATCAGTTTTTTGACACATTTAAGTACAAACTTCTTGCCTATATCATGTGCCTTTTCTAGTATAATTATTGCTAAGATTTTTTTTATATTTCTATTAGGAGCTTATCTTTTAATGCTGAAAATGAACAACTTACAATCTGCTAAATGTCTTATTGACAAAATCCAAAGCTACTTAAATAAGTGGAAATAAGACTTTTACTAATAGTTTTTTTTACCAAAAAATGACATCAAATAACATCTGCATAATGCATTAAAATGAGCAGAAAATTAAATTAAAATGAGGCATCAACTATCCAATAAATTCCATTTTATTTCGTAAAGTAAATGTCAGTTTTAGGTCTCTATTAAGCAAACAATATTATTACCCTATAAAAAACACCTGCCATTTAACATCAATTCATTTTAGATTTTAATCTATCAAGTCCTAATTAAATAATTTTTTAAACTATAATAAAAAAATCTATTTATTAAATTTATTCTATAAAATGCCAAAGTTTGAATAAAAATTCTTATCTTAACAGTTCGCTACACCTAACAATCTCATTCAATTTCGGAGCTACTCACGACCATTGCATTTTATATTATTACCATAACATCTTTGGATGTGATAACTCATTTATGTTTTCATACTTCATAAAACTAAGAGTATGCCCTTTTTTGATCAAACGAAACAAAAAAATGCTGGTAATCAACAGCATCAAACTGTCCAAGCAAAAGGCGGAGGCTTTTTTGGACAAGGTAAACAAAGTTCTTTTTTCGGAGCTTCGGCTCAACCTACTGTTCAGCGTAAGAAAAGTGCAGAAGAGGGAGTTATGGACAGAGTAAGAGGATTTGATGAATACTCTCAAGAAGCAAGTGATAAATATGGCATTCCAATAGAGCAGATTCGTTCTATTATTGCTGTAGAATCGGCTGGTAAGCCTAATGCTACTAGTGGAGCTGCGTTCGGGCTAATGCAGGTTACTAAAGGTACATGGGAGGATACCTGTACGCACCCTAATTACCCAGAATTGAAAAAATATGCTCCTTTAAGTAATATTTATGATCCTCGTATCAATGTTCTAGTAGGTACTGCGACCTTCAAATTAAAGATGAAGACCGTAGGCGTAGAAAGTGATAATGAAAATTTTGCCTCTCTAGCTATTACTGCCTATAATGCAGGTGAAGGAACGGTTAGAAAAGCAATGCAATATGCTCGTGATGGCGGTAGTAAAGATCCTGCTTCTGATTGCCTAAAACCTGAGTATTTGAAAAAAGCGATTGAAGCTACCCGTATTTATTCTTATTATCTTACGGGTGGTGGTAAATCTCGTAATAAATCTGGTACCAAGAAAGAAGCCATAGATTTGAAATATCAGGAGGTTTCTAAATATCCAGAAAAAGTTAGAAAGTATTTAGCTGTACAAGAAGGAGGTGGTCAAACTACTACTCCTGATGGTGGTGGTGGAAGTACTTCAACTGGTAATGGAGGAAGTGGTGGGACTTCTTATACTGTTAAGTCAGGGGAATCACCTAGCATGATTGCTAATCGACCAGAGTTCAAGCAATTTGGTTTGTCTGCACAAGATATTATCAATGCCAATTTGGATCAAATTAAAGGCAGTGGAAGTAATAAATATTTCTATGTAGGTGCAAACATCCGCATTCCTGTTCCTTCCAATAGTAATAGTGGAAACGGAGGAGGAACGCCTCCAACAACTGGTGGACAGCCTATAGATTATACGGTGAAAAAAGGCGAATCTCCTACTATGATTGTGAATCGACCAGAGTTCAAAGCATTAAATATATCCGTCAATGATTTGATTAATGCGAACTTAGATCAAATTAAAGGTTCGCCTCCAAATCAATATTTCTGGGTTGGTGCCAATATCAAAGTGCCATCTCCACAAAGTAGCACACCTGCGCCAAGTCAAGAAGAACAATCTGCACCTCCAGTAAGTACACCAACTAATGTACAATATGTGGTCAAGAAAGGCGAATCTCCTACCATGATTGCGAATCGACCAGAATTCAAGAAATTGGGTGTAACGGTTGACCAAATACTGGCTGCCAATGCTACTCAATTGCATGGTAAAGCTCCGAATCAATATTTCTGGGTTGGTGCCAATATTGTTATTCCTGGTGGTGGCAGTTCTCCTAGTCCTGCTCCTACTCCTGTTCCAGAACAACAACAAGATCAACCAGGTAGTGGTCCTATTGCTGGTAACTCTAATGAAATTAAGGGCTCTGTAGGTCAAGGAGGTAAGAATGATGAAGGAGATGCTATTATTGTACAAACTTTATTAAAAAAGGCAGGTTTACAAATCGTCGTTGATGGTGATGTTGGGCCTAAGACTATTACAGCCATTAGAGCTTATCAGAAAAAAGCTTTTGGTTGGGATGATGGAAAGGTTGATCCAGGAGGCAAGACATTTGGCTCTTTGGTAGCAGGGCAAGTTAAGGTCACTCCTGATGATATTGTTGCTTGGGAGGAACCAGAAGGAGATATGTCTGCTAGTACTCGACCTACTTATGAAAATATTACGAAGGTTTATGGTTCGGTTCATAGTGTGCAAACGGTTATGATGAACTTCCCATTCCCAATGAAATTGTATGGTGGTTCAACAACTGTTTCTCGTGCAACTGTACATAAGAAAGTAGCCAAATCACTAGAGAGTGCCTTGAAAGGGGTACAAAGTCATTATGGTATGCAGGAAATTGAACGTTTGGGTATCAACAATTACGATGGTCTGTATAATAAGCGAAAAATGCGTGGTAGCAGCAAATGGTCTACTCATGCTTGGGCTGTGGCGATTGATTTGGATGCTAGTCGTAACCAACTTCGTTGGGGAGCAGATAAAGCTCAATTTGCCAAGAAAGAATACAAACCATTATTGGATATCATGGAAAGTCATGGTTGGTATAATTTAGGTCGTTATAAGAATTATGACTATATGCACTTCCAAGCGGTTAAACCATAAGGTTTTTAAATAGTTTGATGTTATAAAACATAGTGTAACCTGAACATCATTCATTATTTTCCTTGATAACTACTATTGGCACTTCTTTGTCTTGATACAAAGAAGCAAAAGTCAAGACTGTATGGATTTCTTGACGGCAAAATCTCCTCCAAAATCCTACACAAAATAAACTCGCTGCGCTCAAACAGTATTTTGTGCTTAACGGATTTTGGAGGGATTTTACCTAAAATCCATAAGGTCGATTCAAGAATAAGAAATAAGAAAAGTTTAGTATCAATTAAGGAACAGTAAAAAAATAACTGTTCCATTTTGGTTGATAAATTTAACCCTATACTTCGTTAAAAAGCCTCGCCAATGCCCTGCATTGCCTACGTTTTTTGCCTCGTCTAGGGTCAAATTTCCCTAACCAAAATTTGTAAATTTATTTTTCACTCGTTCCTAAGCGATACTTGTTACATATAAATACTTCTAACGACTCTATACCTTTACTATGAAACACAAACTAACTTCTTTGTCTTTGGTTTTTGCTGCCTTATTGTTGATGTTTACTGCTTGTCAAACAGGGAGCAATACCAGTAGTCAATCTTCTGAGCCTAAATCTACTAAGGTTGGTGAGACTAAAATTCAAGCTACTACTGTAAAAACGTCAACTAAAGATGACGAGGCAACAGATAAGCCTGGTGAAACGACTACTGGTAATGGTACAACTACTACTAAGCCTAGTGGTGGTGATCAGACAACAACTCAACCTAGTGGTGGTGATCAAGCAACAACGACTCAACCTTCTACGGATAATAAGGATA
>JAHDFT010000321.1 GCA_020628015.1 Bacteroidota bacterium | reverse complement strand
ACACAAAATAAACTCGCTGCGCTCAAACAGTATTTTGTGCTTAACGGATTTTTGAAACATTTTACCTAAAATCCATAAGGTCGGTTCAAGAAAAGAATAAAAAGAAATACGTAACATCAGCAATTACTTGGAAAAAGTCATGAAATCTTTTAATTTGCTATAATTATTGCAGTAAAAACACCAAAATGTCCACAAAAAAGCCCCAATACTACACCATTCCAGACTATTTAGCCTTTGAATCAAAATCCAATCAAAAGCATGAATATGAACAGGGGCTTATTCTGGCAATGTCTGGTAAATCATTAATCAACCACATCAAAACTCCCCCTAATGCACCACCACTTCCGACAAGGTAGCCTCCAAGACTTACACCAAATAAAAAACGTAGCCATAGCCGCTTGGACTCCCTACCAAAATATACTAGCACCTGAACATTGGACTTCTTTGAATAATTTGCTCAATAAAGATCAAACCTATATTGACTTGTTGAATCAATCCCATTGCTTGGTTTGCGAAACGGCAAGTCAAGAAGTAGTTGGAATGGCTTTTTTGGTGCCGCAGGGTAATCCTACAGCGATATACGAGAGTCATTGGTCTTATATCAGATTTGTGTCTGTAAAACCTGAATTTGGTGGGCAAGGTATTGGTCGTCAACTGACGGAGCGATGTATTGAACATGCTCGTAAAAATAAAGAAACCATTGTTGCTTTACATACTTCAGAGATTATGGTCAAAGCAAGAAAATTATATGAAAACTTGGGCTTTAAAATTCATAGAGCAATTCCGCCTAGTTTGGGAAAACGTTACTGGGTCTATATATTAGAATTATAAAAGGCTTATTACAATAGCTCAAATATTACTAATAATTGTTAAATACACTTCACATTGTCTAATTTTTGCAATATCTTTTCATTAGCTATTGCAATATTTACAAATATAGTTTATATTTGCAGCATACTTAATTAAAACTTTGTCCCATAAAGCAGCACACATTCCTTACATTTTTACAGATAATTTAATTTAGTCTTTCCCACATTAACTACATTTTACAGATACTATAATTTTTCCGTTTTACAGATATTACCAATGCTAGGTACTCCATATTTTAAAGATTAAGAAGAGTTTCCACACCTTTACATTTTACAGATAATTTCATATACTTTTCACTTTACAGATAAGCTTTATCTATTTAATAGTCAAAACAATAAGCATACAACTCCGTCAATTGTATCACGCTATAGCATCGTGATAAAGGGGAATATTTTGTCTTATCTAAATATATACAAAGACAAATAACACAAATTTATATAATAAAAATATGTGACTGAAAGAATTATGTCAATAGTCTAAGCTATTTTCAGGCTATTGCATATACACTATACACTTAACCATTTTTTAAAATTTCAAAATTAATTAAAATGCATACTGCTAGTATTCCATGTGAGGTACCTCCTGGTGTAACTATAGGAGATCGTTATGTTAACATCAAAGAGTTAGGAGCTGTGGGCGATGGTGTTCATGATGATACCTGTTATTTTGAACGAGCTATTTTTGAATTATCTACATTATTCAACGATGACAAAGCTAGACTTAATAGTTTAGGGATTATAAATGATGTTCCTCAGTTTGGACATATTTATATACCTCGTGGAAGATACCGTATAACTAAACATTTAAGATTCTACGCAACTAAAATGGGTATCAAATTCACAGGAGATTCTGCCCATGCCTCTGTCCTTATTTTTGAATCAGATTCAGACGAAGCTTTGATGGAATTTATTTCATATAACACTATTACTTTTGAGGATCTTTCATTTGTTCATGAATCAACCTTAAGTCGAGACTGTTGGAAAACTTCTTTATTCCGATTTAATGGCAAAAATGGCGGTCGTAACTTTACTATGAACCGCTGTTTCACTAGAAACTTTAACATTATTCTTGATTTTGTTGATGGGAAAGAACTAGTACAGGATCAAGTAAATACTGATCGAACACTTTATGTTAATGAAGATACCAATACCTGTTACAAATGTACTTTTGAAGGTTGTAATATTTTCTTAAAATCATTCAACTCTCAAGCTGTTCTTAATAACTATGACTCTTGTACTTGGGGCGGTAAAATTGAAAAAGTTTTCTATGTTGCTGGCCATGGTCGTACACAAGTTAATGAGGGCAATATTGTTATTGATGGAACGGTATTGCATTTTGAAGGGGATCGTACCCAGTTATCTTCTAATATATATAGCGATTCTACAGTCTGGTTATTTAGAAATACTAAATTAGAATGGACAGAAGCACATAAAGCTCCTGATCCAGGTCAAGCATCAAATCCAACACCAAAATTATTGTATGCCTGTGGTGACACTATCGTTGGCAGAATTACTTTTGACAATTGCGGTTTATCTGGCGGTCTTTCTAAAGCAGACCCTAAAGCTTTATTATGCGTTAATCGAACAGGCGGTTTGAAAATAGACTTTATTGCTGGGAATTATGAGGGTATTATGAAAATTGGGCGTGTTAATGGTAATCATACGGCTTCTGGTAGTTACATGCGTTTTAGAGATACTACTTTACAGCAAGGAATAGGGCAATGGTTATTTTCCCATAACATAAATCAAGATGCAGATGGCAATTATGATTGGGCAAATTGTACACATGGACTGACAGACACAGTTGATGCAACAAATGAAAATCCTTTTATTCTAGGTAGTCAAAATTTCCCTAATATTTGCTTTGAAAATACTCGAATGGATACTGTGATCAACCCAGATCTTCCTCCAGTTAATCTTACTTGGGTGAAAAATGGTACTCCATTCCTAAATCCTACTAGGGAGGTTGTAATTGGTATGCCTAAGAATGAGGGAACAGTTACTGCGGATAAATGCATTGAATATCCTTTCTATCAACAGCGTGTGTTGGTCGAAAGAATAGGGATAATTATTGAGAAAAATTACTTTAATCCTGGCCCTAGTGCTGGCTCAGTAAATCCTAGAATTAATATTTATGATAATAAAGCCAAATCAGGTCCTCCTGTAGCTTTTCATAACTTTACAACTCCAACGGAAGATAATACTTTTGACCCTATAGCTATTGTTATATCTTCCCCTTTCATAGCTCATGAAGGCTTATTTTTCGATATTAAAGTTCCTCCAGGTGCGAGATTCGGCTTTAGATTGCTTCTAAAATACACCTCAGTATAATATACTTCATCAAATATTCAACTTATAGAACCCTTGCCTATAACATTTTGTAGGCAGGGTTCCTCCTACATTATAGGGCAGTTATGAATCCATAGCTGCCCTATTCTATTGTATTCAAAAGCCTGAAATCTCTGACTTTCTATTCATCTAATCCAATCACTAACAGGCAGGATCTGTTGAGCGACATTGAGCAAAATGAAAGGCGCATATGCTGTCTTAGACATCGTTTGTGGAGCATCACTCCAATGAAAACCCTACATTTAAACTCCCTACCACCGCACGCAATCCCGTACTTCTTCGATAGGTGGCTCCTCGCAATTCAACATATTTCAGCATCGCTATCCTTCGACTCTTGAAAAATGGGCGGCTTCTTGCCAAACCATAGAGTGGGAAATACTTAATTCCTAGACCGTATTTATGTGATTGCAATGCGGCAAGATCGTAATCGGAGGAATAAAATTCGCTAGTAGAAATATGTGTTTCATAAGGGGCAAAATAATCTGCTCCTGTTTGGGTATGATAGCGATAGAATGGCGCAATTGTAAGGGCTTTGGCTATTTTTATTGGGGTTTCTAGCTCAAGAGTATGCCCTTGAATGCCAAAATCATCCCAGTAATAACGATAATAAGTCCGCCATACAAATTGATCAGCTAAGTAATAATTAAAGCGTACTGCCAATGGAATTTTGAGTCTTTGATTGGGTAGGCGTTCGATGTCAAGCGTCGGCCGATCACCAAAATAAACCCGATGAAAAGGCGTAGATAATAAGCCTCGCATATAGATCACCTCAGCCGACAAACTTAACTGCGCTCGCCTAGCCAAAATCTGAGAAAATACAATACTCCCATTATAGGCTTGACGTAGACTAGTAGGCAAACTCACCCTGCGCCTCAATTCCTGAGGATAATACAATTCCCATTGGTCGATAAATACCTGCCCAGAGATCGACAATTCACTATTTTGCTCATTCCAAGCTTTGGTATAGGTCAATCCACCTGAAACGGAGGTGACATCATACTCCGCAGAAAAGCCAAGTTTGGCGGTATAACTCTCCCCTCGTCGAAGGTTCAGGCGATTATAGGACAAGGTACCAAAGCTTCGTACATCTTGTCTGGAGGCGGAAGAAGGATTATTGTCAATCTGATCTGTAGAAGCGGATGTATAGTAATCGGCACCACCATAAAAACTAACCGCATTTATTCCATTCAAAGGCACATTAACCGTAAAAATATTGGCAATATCGGTCAATTGTTCGGTGCCTATACCTCCTGTCACCGCAGCATTATCGCCTTCTTGGTGATAATAACTGCTCAAAAAATTGGCTTCAACTGTTCTTGAAAAAGGCTGTATTTTGGTGGAGTCTTTGACAGGTTTAGTCATTGGTTGTGCCATAGCCAAATGGCCCCACCCCAAACAGCCAATAAGGATAATTATTATGCGATTTATTTTCATGAAAGTTTTTTTATCTATTCCAGACAAGGAATGAGCGAAAAATAGACATTAGTTACATCCACAACCACCACCTACCTTCCCCCCATTACCACCAGATGCGCCTTCTCGATAAGTCTCAAAATTGATCTCAAACTGTTGGACTTTTTTTGGGGCTAAGGTCATTTCACTATCGTTGATATACATTTTTTGGTAGGATTTCACCCTCATGCAACTGCTCCAAGACAAAATAGTAAACAGTAACATAGCAAGGCTTACTATTTTGAAGCAAGATTTGTTAGTTCTAAACATAAATATATAGCTCAATTCAGTTAATAAATTTGGATTTCACATTCCTCTCTTTGTTCAAATGTAATTGCTTGGATGTCAGCATTTCATTCTGATCCGTAACAATAAGACATTCGATTTGATGGAGTTGGTTGATGAGTTCTAAGCCCAGCTCTGCTCCTAAGACAAAGATGGATGTGGCTAAAGCATCTCCTAATTCTGCATCAGGACAAATCACCGAAACGCTTTTGATACCTGTTGTTGGATAGCCTGTTTTGGGGTTGATGATGTGAGCATATCTTTTTCCTTCCGAAAGAAAGTATTTCTCATAATCACCAGAAGTCACAATAGCCATATCTTTTAAGCTGACCCAGCCAATGATTTTTGTTTGATCTTTGGGATCGGTAATTTGAATTTTCCAATGATCACCATTTGGATTGATGCCCCACGCAGAAATATCTCCGCTTGCATTCACCAAACCGCCTACAACCCCTTTCATTCCTGCCATTAACTGCTTGGCTCGATTGGCCGCATAGCCTTTTCCAATTGCGCCAAAACCGATTTTCATCCCTTCCTTTTTAAGTCCAACTGAACCATCTGCGGCATTTAGGATAATGTCTTGCCAATTGACCTTATTACGGGCATCAGCAACAATTTGTGGAGCGGGTAATACTTGTTCTTGGCGATTGAATTTCCAAATCCGATCCATAGAAGCAAAGGAAATATCGAAGGCTCCATCGGTGAGTTGAGCTACTTTTTTAGAGCGGTAGATCAGATCGTATAATTCCTGATCTACCACTACTGCTTCCTTACCTGCTGCTTGGTTAATTTGAGTGGTTTGAGAAGCTGAATCCCAAGAGGAAATGAGTTTTTCAATTCTGGTAATCTCTTCAATACCTTTATTTAATGCGCTCCAAGCGTTGGTGTCATTGTCTGCAATGACCGTTAATTCAAAACCGCAGCCCATTAGTTGAACTGCTTTTCTAGCAACCGCTAATTCTTGGGCTGCTAATGAGGACACGCTCCCCCACCCGATGATTAGGAGCAAGCAAAGGAATAGTTTCATAGCTTATAGATTAATTAGTGATTTGCAATCTTTTATAAAAACTTCAGGCTTTTGTTTGATGTAATTGATAGTACCTAAGATCTCCGTTTCACTATTCAATAAAACAATCTTAGGAAACAAGCCCGTTTGATTGTATTCGGCTGCTAATTCCTCATTGTGTAAGGTTTGTTCTTCTGGTAATCTATTCTTTTTTCTAGCAGGAAAATCTAAGTACAAGATTAGTAAGTTGTCTTCGCTAAATGCTTGAAAAGAATCACTTTCCAATACTTCTTTTTTAAATTGAATGCAAGGACGACACCAATCTGAACCAGCAAAGACCAACATAATCGGCACTTCTTTTTCAACTGCCATTTCTTTGGCGATATTGATGTTGCTTAAATATGGATCAACTTGGTCTTGATTTTGATCTTGTGCAATTGCAAAATAGGAGAACAGTAATAGCCCAAATATTAAAATGAGTTTATGCATGTGCTATTGGTTTTAATTTTTTTTAGGAAATAGGTTTGATTATCATTTGGGATAAAAATGGGCATGTTGGCTCAAAATACATGCCCATGAAATTTTATTTTAACACAGAAAGCTATTCGAAAATTTCTAGTTCTAAGATATTTGGGGGTATATCTTCTTTCGCCCTGAAAGGGCATAAGCATTAGCATAGGGCATCGCCCTATGAAAAA
>JAHDFT010000320.1:1764-6665 GCA_020628015.1 Bacteroidota bacterium | reverse complement strand
TATCTCGTTCAACAACACATGAAAAATAGTCTATTCTTTTACTGTTTACTCCTATTACTTTATTTAGGTATGGGGCAGATTTGCTGGGGGACAAACTTGCAAGATACCATCCAGCAAGAGACTTTTGTAGTAGTAGAAGACATTATCGTTGAAGGAAATAAACAAACTAAGAAGGAGCTAATTTTTCGAGAATTGTCTTTTTCTATTGGAGATACTTTGTTTGTAGATCAATTGGAGGAAGTCTTGAAAGTCAGTAGGGATCAGGTGTATAATACTCGCTTATTTAATGAGGTGACGATTCATAAAGATGATTTGATTAATCGAGGTAATCAGGTTAAAGTGGTGATCAAGGTAGAAGAACGATGGTATATTTTTCCTGTACCCATTTTTGAGCTAGTTGATCGCAATTTTAATGTCTGGTGGAATGGGAGTGATAATGGTAAAAAGCGAGATTTGAGTCGTTTGGTTTATGGAATGCGTTTTGCTCATGAAAATTTTAGAGGGCGACGAGAGCAGTTGAAGGCTGTAGCGCAGTTTGGTTTTACCAGAAAATTTGAGCTATTCTATGAAATCCCTTTTATAGATAAACAGAAAAAAACAGGTATCTTTCCTACGATTTCCTATATTATGAATCGCAAAATTGCGACTCGTTCAGCAGAAAATAAGTTATCTATTTATGAACATGAGGGAGGAAATGCTTTGACCCGTTTTCGGGCAGGAATTGCGGTCAATCATCGACCAGATATTAATTTCAACCATCATTTCAACTTGACTTATTATAATAATCAGATTGCAGATACAGTCGCTTTAATGAGTCCAGATTATTTTTTAGATGGGCAAACTAGACAGCGTTATCTATATTTTGCGTATCTTTTTACTGCTGATTTCAGGGATATTCGTGCCTATCCATTAAAAGGGTCGTATTTTCGGATTCAGTTGACAAAAGCAGGCTTTGGCATATTTGATGAGTTAAATATGTTCTGGGCAATTGCCAACTATTCCAAGTATATGCCGATTAATGATAAATGGTATACGGCTGCCAATATACGACTCCGCTTTTCGCTACCAGATCGACAACCTTATTTTAATAGGGGAGGATTGGGTTTTGGATCGGATTATATTCGAGGCTATGAGTATTATGCCATAGAAGGGCAACATTTTTTAATGGCTCGATCAGCTTTGAAGTATCAATTAATAGACACCAAATTCAAAAATCCTTTTATTAAAGCAGATCAGTTTAAAACTATTCCATTAGCGATTTATTTTAAAACTTATGGAGAATTGGGTTATGTGAAAGAAAAATTTCAAAATGATTTTAGCCCATTATCCAATCAATGGTTAGCTGGGACAGGAATTGGTTTCGATATTTTTACCATGTACGATACGGTTTTTAGTTTGGAGTATACCATTAATGCCTTAAGAGAACATGGTTTTTATGTCGCTTTTGCAGTAAATTATGATTTTTAGCTAATAGTTAATTAAGGTTTGGCATTTACTGCTATAGAAATGGAACGAAATCTAGTTCGTTCCCATTTCATGACTATAAAAAAGAATGCTATGAAAATAGGGATTTATGGTCGAGTATTACATGATAAGGATACAGAGTATGTCTCATTTCTAATTCATTATCTATTAGAAAAGGGGATAGATTTGGGGGTGTATGAGCCTTATTATGAACAAATTACTGCTAAAATTACCCTGCCACATGCATTAGAAGTATTCGATACTTGTAGTGATATTGTGAAGGCCAAGCCTGATTTTTTATTTAGTATTGGTGGAGATGGCACACTATTGAATTCTATTTTGCTCAATCATACAGGTATTCCAATTATGGGGATTAATGTTGGGCGATTGGGATTTCTGACTAGTTCACAAGCTACAAATGACATTAAAACAGCTATTAGTGCTTTGGAAGAAAATTCTTTTTTAATTGACCAAAGAACTTTGATTCACCTAGAGAGCGAACCGCAGTTGTTTGGGGAGCATCAATTTGCCATGAATGAGTTTTCTATTCAAAAGCAGGATGCTTCTGCTATGGTGACAATTCATGTATATGTCGATGGTTTATTCCTCAATTCTTATTGGGCGGATGGCTTGATTGTCGCTACGCCTACAGGGTCTACTGCTTATTCTTTGAGTTGTGGTGGGCCGATTATCTATCCTTCTTCTCAAACGTTTATTATCACACCTATTTCGCCCCATAATTTAAACGTCCGTCCAATCGTCGTCCCTGATGATAAGGTCATCTCCTTTGAAATTGAAGGCCGAAGCGAGTCTTTTGTCTGTACAATGGATTCTAGGGTGACTTTAATTGATAGTAAGACAAAAATGAAGGTTTACAAAGAAAGTTTTTCCATTCCTTTAGTCCGTTTTCCCAATGATAGCTTTTTCAGCACGATTAGGAATAAACTAATGTGGGGACAAGATTTTAGGAATCGTCGTTAGAATACATGATTCTTAATGCTGTCTTCTGCGAATGTCTAATTCTTTTCATAAATAAAATAATATCAGCTATTTAGGAATGAGGAAATTATTTTTTTACTGTTCCTTACTTTAAATCGTAGTAGATAAACAAAATACCCTTATGAACAACAATTCTTTTTCCTATTCATATACTTTGAGATTATTAACCATTGTTTTTTGTACTTTATTGATTTTGAGTTCCTGTTCTTCAGCAAGAAAGGCCAAAAAAGCAGCCGCAAAAAATGCTGAATTGGGACAGTTGATTAGTAAAACGCTACAAGAACAGGCTTTTCTTCCAGAAGTATTTAAAACGAAGGCTAAGATTAGATATGCGAGTCCAGCATTTTCCCAGAATTTTTCGGTAGATATTCGGATGCGAAAGGATAGTTTGATATGGATGACTGCTTATCCCAATTTGGTTAAAATTCCTGTTGGTTACGCTTTGATTACCCCTGATTCTGTAAAAGTCATTGATCGTTTAAATAAAAGAGCTTATTTAAAAGACATCGCTTATGCAGAGCAATTACTAGGTTATCCTGTTGATTTTTACAGCTTACAAAATATTATTCTAGGAAACATGCCTTTGACTCCTTCCCATCATCCTAGAACAAAGTATAACAAAGATTTGAATGAATATGAATTAAGTTATGAAGAATCCCCGATAGATGTAATTTTAACCGTCCCAATTCCAAAAGGTACGCAATTTGATATAGATAAGGGGAAAGGTAATGCTGCGCTTGATACACCCTTCCAAATCAGTAAGGTTGCTTTGATTGATTCTGTGCAGAATCGACAACTGCACATGGAACAGGGAGATTTTAGACCTTTAGCCAATCAGACTTTCTCACATGAGCGAAAGATAGTGGTGACGGGAGCTGTGGAAGCGAGTGCAAAGATTAATTTTGAGCGAGGAGCAATACCTGAGAAGACTTTGAAATATCCTTTTCCCTTAAAGCGTACCTATGAAATCAATAGATAAATATAAGACTTCAGCAATTGGATGGAAATTCCTTTATGAACATAAGGTTATTTTTAGCCTACTTGTATTGTTTTTTATTTGTCAAATTTTCACCCCTATTTATGCCAAAACGCCTAAAAATCTGAAGGCGGAACAAGCTAAAATTAAGGCAGAAGCTAGTGAGATTGCGACCCTATTATCTTCTACCAAAAAAGAACACAAAGTTTCTTTGAATGATCTACGTTTGGTTAAACAACAAATCGCCAATAAAAAGTCATTGATTGAATCTATAGCGAATGAAATTGGCTTAATTGATGGGAATATCGAGGATTTGAATCAAAAGATAGAGGTTTTGGAGAATAAATTTGAGGACATGAAGCGTACTTATGCAGAAACGATTCGGAAAACTTATCGTTCACAAAATGGGTATAGCAAATTAATGTTTCTCTTTTCTTCTAATGATTTCAATGATGCGTATAAGCGATATAAATACATTCAATATTATACGGATTATCGGAAAGGACAATTCAAAGATTTAAATTCGACTAAAGAAAGTTTGCGAGCGAATATTGATGATTTAGAAGTAGAGAAAAATACGCAGAAAGAGCTTTTAGGGAAACAGAAAGCAGAAAAGAAGGATTTAGAAAAATCACAAAAAAAGCAAGAAGAAATGATTGCCGAATTGAAGCAAAAAGAAAAGGTCTTGATGCGACAATTGAGTGATAAAAAGGAGGCGGTGAAGCAATTAGACCAAGAGATTAAGTCTGCAATCGAAAAGGCTAGAAGAGAAGCGGCTGCGGCTCAAAAAGCTAGGGAAATGGCCTTGGCTGCTAGAAAAAAGCAAGCAGCTAAACAACAAAAAAAGACTGCAATAACAAAAACTCCTACAAAAAAGAAGCCTGCGAAGGAAATAAAAGTGAGTAATAGTTACCATAAAAAAACAGGAGAATCCTTATTTACACCAGCTATTTCAACCAAAAGAGCCAAAAAATTTGCTAAAAATAAAGGAAAGCTACCTTGGCCAGTATCACAGGGTGTAGTAGTTTCCAGTTTTGGAACACATCCACATCCTATTATTAAAAATATTTCGATTACCAATAATGGTATCGACATTGCAACAGGTAAAGGCGCACTAGTGAAAGCGATTCATGATGGTGTGGTGGCTAGTAAAATTTATACGCCAGCCTTCAAATGGGCAATCATTGTGAAGCATGATGATTATTTTACCGTATATACCAATCTCAAAAGTGCTTCGGTCAATGCTGGTGATAAGGTCAATGTCTTACAACCTATCGGAGTAGCGAGTAGAAATCAGCAGGATGGAAAAACCATTGTACATTTGGAGGTATGGAAAGGAGAACAAAAGATGAACCCTATTAAATGGATTAAGCGGAAACGTTGAGCATCATATTTTTAGAGTATACAAAAGTAAAGGGGACAAAATGTACATTCATTTTGTCCCCTTTGTTTTTGGTAAATA
>JAHDFT010000320.1:0-1664 GCA_020628015.1 Bacteroidota bacterium | reverse complement strand
TCCTGTAGGAAAATCACAAGTAGTCGAAGAACGCAACCAAGCCGTTTCGATCCATTCAGGATGGGTGATGAATGGGTTTTCATTGCCTTGCACATCAGCAATTGCGCCATTCCTTGCGATTTCTGCTGCATCAACAGGATCTTCCAAATGCCATTCATAGAGCTTAGAAATAGCTCCTACCTTAGTAATATTACCTGCCTCATTAGGATACATCGTATAAAAATAAAAAACAGCCCTTGCCACATTACCTTTATGGGATTCTCTAGGCTCAAAAGCACTAGATTTGGCTTCACTATAAGCATCTATATTGCTAGTAGGAATACTACTTTGTGAATTGTCATTGATAATCCATTTGGTAGTTTCTGGGTCAGGAATATCAGTAAAAGGAAAGTTAGAACGGGTAGAGTTCCAATTGGAATAAGTGGGAAAAAGATGATGTATATCAGAACGCATGGGAAGATCCTGATCATAGAGGCTTTGCGGTACGGTATGCTCACAATTGATCGGAGAAACGCCTGTGCCAGAACTGCCATAAGCCCAGCTCTTTTTATAACCAGAATAGACACATTCAATTTGGTCATTCTGATTATCAATATGACTATACATATGCTCACGAGCATCTCTATAGCTCAAGGTTTGGTGTAAACCTTCGTAGTAATTGTCTCTCAACCAATCTCGCAAAGCCTCCCCACATAAATTATCTGGAGGCGTTTGTGCCTGTACAATACTGGTAAAAAATATAGGAATAGAGAGTAGTATTAAAATAGAGGTGAATATGGTTTTCATATTATTAGATCATTATAGATGATGGAGTAAAGAATATATTCCTTAGTTGAGGAATACAAATTGACTAATCAAAACGTATTATTGTTTAAATAATTGTGTGAAATAGTTTTTTATGTGTGATTATAGAATTAACCCCAATTCAGGCCCTCCTTAGTCTCTTCAAATATATGTGGATAATGAGCGCGTAACTCTTTCTCGAACAATGCTAAAGGCATATCGTCAAATTCTCCATGAAAAGTGAGGTATTCCATATATTTTTGACCTTGTTGGTCATATTCTTGAAAAATAGAATCGTTAATGCCATCAAAATCCAAGGCCTGTACATTGAATTTTTCACATAAAGATAAATTAAACACAGGTGTTGCTTTAACCCATTTCTCATTAATAAATAGGCTCACATAACCATGAAATACAAAAATATCCGATCTTAATGCTTCCAAAAATTTAGGAGTCGCTAGATGATTGCGAACATTGGCAAAACCAAGTAAACTAGGGATGCCCAGATGTCTAGCAGCCGCAGCCATCACAATTGATTTCTCAATGCAATAACCTCGTCCTCTCTGTAAAGTACTACTGGCACACATACCCTCAGCAGAAAGCTGGACACGATAAGGATCATAAAAAATACGATCTCTCACCTCGTAGTAAAGAGCCACTACTTTTTCAATAGCTGTTTGACAAGATTGTGTGGCTGTTTCTGCAAATTCAATCACTTCAGGATGATCACTATTAATGAAAGCCGTTGCTTGTAAATATTTTTCCACTCGCTTGATTAATTTCTTTTTTTTCAAAAACCTTGTAATACTTCACTCAAATAAAAAAACGTAGGTAGAAACAATTTTCTCCTACGTTTTTTTATCAAAAATAGTTTGCCAAAA
>JAHDFT010000319.1 GCA_020628015.1 Bacteroidota bacterium | reverse complement strand
AGAAATCCATACAGTCTTGATTTTTGGTTCTTTTGATCAAGCAAAAGAACAGACACTAGTAGTAATCAAGGGAGAGCATAAATGATGTACCGTCAAATAAGTTTTTGTGTAATTTAATCAGATTCAACGACAATCCTAACGAACACTCGTTAATTTCTCATGCGTATAACATTCTAAAAAAATACTTATTTTGAACCAAGTTATCCAATTAGACCAGTATAATATATATTTAGGAAATCTCAAACAGCCACTTGAAGCATTTTTGTCCAAGCATATTTTTTCTAAATACTTCATTTTGGTAGATGACAATACCAAGACAGATTGCTTGCCATTGCTTTTAGCGCAAGTCCCTTTCTTACAATCAGCGACCGTTTTTACCATTCCTGCTGGGGAACAACACAAGAATTTACAAACCTGTCAACAGCTTTGGGACAATTTACTAGCAGAACAGGCAGATCGAAAGGCTTTGTTTATCAATCTTGGTGGTGGGGTGATTGGGGATATGGGCGGTTTTGTGGCTTCTACCTTTAAAAGAGGCATGTCTTTTATCCAAATTCCGACGACTTTATTGGCTCAGGTGGATGCCTCGATAGGCGGTAAGCTGGGCGTGGATTTTAAGCAGGTCAAAAACATTATTGGCTGCTTTAATAACCCCCTCGCCGTCTTTATCGACCCTCAATTTCTAAGCACTTTACCTAGAAGAGAGCTAGTCAGCGGCATGGCTGAAGTCTGTAAACACGCTTTAATTGCCGATGCTGCTTACTGGGAGAAAATTACGGCTTATCCTGCTTTAGAAGCCATTAAGTGGACGGATATTATCCATCCTTCACTTCTTGTAAAACGCCAAATTGTCACCGAAGATCCATTTGAAGGTGGGCGAAGGAAAGTCCTCAATTTCGGGCATACGATTGGACATGCGATTGAGAGTTATTCCCTCGAAAATGATGTAGAGCCTTTATTACATGGAGAAGCCATTTTTCTCGGCATGTTAGTCGAAGCTTATTTATCTACTAAGGTATTACATTTATCAACAGAAAAATTAGGGCTTATACAAAGCCAATTTGCTAAGTTTTATCCCAATTTAAAGTACAAATATCAAGATATAAACGCCATCCTAGATTTTATGAAGCAGGATAAAAAGAATGAAGGACAAAGAATTAATTTTACCCTCCTAGAAGCCATCGGTCAATCTGTTTACAATCAAGAAGTTAAGCGAGAATGGGTCGAAGAAGGAATGCGAATGCTCCTGATATAAGTGGGATAGGTAGATTGTTCATAAAAATGTCATATTTGTTTTGCTCTTATTGTAAAAAAATAACAATTCAATCTTTTTTAAAGATGAAAGCCTATATTTGCAACCCGTTTTAAAATTATAAAAATTATATAGCTATGCCATTTTATATTTTTTATTAAGCTGTATAATTGATTCTTTTAATGTTAATACCTTGCACAATGAATTATGATTCTTTAAAATCATTCCTAGCTATTGCTATGGGAATGTTTATCCTTTGTTTTGTCTCTATCTCAACTTATGCTGGAACAGGAATATTTCCTACTCATTCAGATATAAATTATGTTGGTGATGGTAATGTGAGACACTTATTAGATGTTTATATCCCACCAAATGTAAATAGCCCTAGACCTGCTGTGGTCTATATTCATGGCGGAGGTTGGAAAAATGGAGATAAAGGAACAGAATTACGCCATCCACTACGCAAAGTATACGAAGACCTAGAATACGTTATTGTAACCGTTAATTATAGATACTCCACTACAGATAATTTCCCTGCTCAAATTCACGATGTAAAGACGGCTGTTCGCTATTTACGCAAAAATGCGGATACCTTTTTTATTGATCCTTGTGCCATTGGTACGATGGGACATTCCGCAGGTGGACACCTAGCCGCTTTGATGGGAACTTCTAATAATGAACCAAGTTTAGAAGGGGATCATTTAGGCTCAACAGGCTATAGTAGCGAAATCCAAGCAGTAGCGACCTTTTTTCCTGCGATAGATCTTCTAAATGACACTTTCCACCAAGATTGTATTGATAGAGATGATAGAGAGCCTTATGATTTTTCTCAAATCAATGGTTATCCTGAAGAAATGATTGACTGTATCCCTGTTGATTGTCCAGAATTGGCGGATGAGGTCAATCCAATTACCTATGTCAATGGGAATGAGCCATCATTTTTGATTTATCATGGTACAGCAGATTGTGTCGTGCCTTTCGATCACAGTGTGCAATTGGATGCGGCTTTGTTACAAAATGGTGGAGATAGTGATTTTCATGTGGGTGATAATAAAGTTCATGCTGATCCTTATTTCTATACTAATACAACTGTACTGGATAGTATTAAAATATTTTTCTCAAATCATTTGGGTGGTGTTGGTCCTTGTGATTCAGGAGATTGTATTACCTTAGCAGAACACGCAGATTTGATTAGTGATCAAGATTTATTTGTAGATGGAGAAACTTTTGAAGCCAATCCAACAACGACATTTACCGATCCTGCGCCAGCAGGTGCACTTTTATCTAATGTCGAATTATTGGTCTATTTTAGAACCTTAAATGCTTCTTGTGAGGAGGAGATTACATTGCGAGTAACCGATCCAGCAGGAAATGCTACTACATTTAACCATATTTTTACCACAACTGATTGCACCATTAATACCTTACACAGCACTACCTTATACATTCCAAATGCTTCAACCAATGGCGATGGATCAGATTGGGTAGTAGAATATCGAGATAGCGACGATCAAAATTCTGGAGATGAATACTCTATGCGCTTTGCTCGATTGAATTATGATTATGTAGTAGTAGCAGATTTGAATGCGGATTGTGATGGTGATGGGGTGAGCAATGGAAATGATTTGGCTCCTAATGATGCTTGTGTATCAGGGCCTTCTACTAGTAGTGATGTATATGATGTATTTGATAATGATTTTTATGTGGATGATGTAGGATTTGACAATAACCCCTCTATAGATTTTACCTTACCTTTCAATCAAGTAACCGCTGCATTGACTAATGTCGAATTAGTCCTTTATTTCCGAGTAGAACGCAATTCTTGTCAAAATGATATTGATGTGCGAATTACAGACCCTACAGGAAATGTTATAACAGCGTTGGCACTTTTAGGTGGGCCTTGTAGCAATACTTATCCTTTGTATGCTCCAACGGTTAGTTTACCTAATGTGAATATTTCTGGTAATAATTTCCCTACTTTTAAAGTAGAATTCAATGATAGTAATGGGCAATTATCAGGAGTGGAGTTTTCGCTTCGGGCAGCCGTTTTGAAGTATGATTATGACTTATTCCCTACAACAAATCCTAGTTGTGGCCCTGCGAAGACCCAAACGATCTTTACAAAGCAACCAATAAAAGAAAACAATTCCCTTTTTGATCTAGCAGAAAAACCAATGAACCTAAGCATTTACCCGAATCCAACTCAAGCCCAAGCACATTTTGAATTAGATAACAATCAAACGATTCAAAAAGTGGAGGTTTTTGACAGACAGGGTAGGGTAGTAGCCACCTATTCAGGTGTACAGCAAATTGATGTGAGTCAATTGAATACAGGTATTTATTTGGTGCGTGCTTATACCAATAAAGGAGTAGCGACAGGTAAAATTTGTAAGCAGTAAGCAATAGGAATAAAATAAATGGGTCTTTGACAATTTTTGCAAATTTAGACTTTACATGAAATAGAAGTCTATTTTTACTTGAATTAAAATTTTGAAAATCAACACTTTAAAGCAAATTTAGTAAAGTGGCAAATTTTATAAAACCTATATTTTGCAAAAATTGTCAAAGAACCAAATAAATTTTCATTTTGATGTACGATTATTTTTATCAATAATTTCATTGTAAAAACATATAAATTCTTAGATAATGAAAATTAAAAGCTGGTAAAATTCAATAAACCCAATTCAGCTATTCTCGTTTTGATATTTCTATATTGTTTTCACAAAAAGTGGATACTAAGTAGTTTTTTTTTAAAGAAATAGTATATTTGTATTTTAATTGTAAAGCAATAAAATTTGTATAAATTGCTGATAATCTTTGTGTTATTGTTTGGTTTTTTATATGAAATTTTTTAAAAAACATTAAACTATAATACATAGTATTTAATTTAATTCCCAAATTAGCAAGCGCATAAAATTCAAATGTTATGAGAGAAAAAAGAAAGACAACTTTGATTAAAAAGTTTTTAATGGGTATTGTTTGTTTATTTTTCATTGGCATGGTTGTAAATTGTGGAGTAGATACATCCACAAAAGTAAATACAGCCACAAATACAAGTGATAAGAATAAACCACCAAGTCAAGATTCCAAGGAAAGTAAAGAAAAACCAAGTGAGGAACAAAAAGAGGTTCCTAATTGGAATTATTCAGAGGATGAAGATAAAATGTCTGGAGAAAAGAGGTTCTTTGCATCAACTCGTTCAACTAATAAAATAGATTTTGAATTTCCATATAATGGTGGGTCTACATTTAAATTGAATGTTCGTAATATGGGGAAAGGTGATGAAGTTTTAATGATGGTTTCTAAAGGGCAGTTTATGCCTAGTATTATGGATTCGGAAAAAGTTAGAATAAGGTTTGATGAAGAAAGTCCTCTAAGTATTAGTTATAACTCTGCTGCTGATGGAAGTGGAGACGTTATCTTTTTTAATTCTTCAAAGAAAATCATTAATAAACTTAAGACGAGTAAGAAAGTGATGGTTGAAGCTCCATTTTTTGGTGCAGGAAGGCAAATAGTATATTTTAACGTAGAAGGATTTAAGTGGGAGAAGAATAAGTAATGATTTAAACAGATACAGACAGTATTTACTTGACTTAGAAACAGTAAAAAAATAAATGTCATTTTGATTGATAAACTTGGAACTATACTTCGTTAAAAAGCCTCGCTGATGCTCGTATCACCTACGTTTTTTACCTCGTCTAGCTTCGAATTTCCCTAATCAAAACTGTAAACTTATTTTTAATTCATTACGAATTGATCCTTTTTGTATAGAATAGAGTATTTTTGGGGCTTTGTGTTTGGATGATGTATTTGTGAAATATGGTTTCATCACATCATCCAAACCTCCATTATCAACAAATCACATACGATTGAGGACAAAGCCTATGAACGATATTACAATCAAATCGAATCAAGCCAATATTATTGGAGCCATCACCCTCGATGGCTCCAAAAGTATTTCTAACCGAGTATTAATTATCAAAGCCTTATCTGGCGAAGATTTTCCCATTCAACATCTATCAACCTCGAATGATACTGTAGCAATGCAGGCGGCTTTAAATAGCACAGATAAGGTCAAAGATATTGGTGCAGCAGGAACAACCATGCGTTTTTTGACCGCCTATTATGCTGCTTTGGAAGGTGCAGAGGTCATTTTGACTGGCACAGAACGGATGAAACAGCGACCTATTGGCGTTTTAGTAGATGCTTTGCGAACATTGGGGGCAGATATTCAGTATGTAGAATCGGAAGGTTGTCCGCCATTAGCGATTAAAGGAAGGCGTTTAGAGGGAGGAGAATTAAGTATTGCCGCCAATATCAGTAGTCAATTTCTTTCCGCTTTACTCATGATTGCTCCAACTTTAAAAAAGGGCTTGATCCTACAATTAGAAGGGGAGTTGGTTTCTCGTCCCTATTTAATGATGACCCTACGCATCATGGCCAATTTCGGCATTGAATATAGCTTTGAAGGAAATACGATCCAAATTGCTCCACAAAAATACCTTTCTAAACCATTTAAAGTAGAAGCGGATTGGAGTGCGGCCTCCTATTATTATGCCTTAGCTGCTTTAGCAAAAGGACAAGTCGATTTACAATTAAATGGACTATTTGAAAAAAGCCTTCAAGGTGATGCTGTTTTAGCAGAAATGATGCAGCAGTTCGGCATTGTTAGTACTTTTCAAGGAGAGGGAGTACGATTAAGTAAAATCGCAAAATTACCCCAACATTTCCACTATAATTTCATCGAATGTCCCGATATTGCACAAACCCTAGCAGTCGTTTGTGCAGGATTAAAAACACCTGCGACTTTAGAAGGGTTAATCACATTAAGCATCAAAGAAACCGACCGAACAGCCGCTTTACAAACCGAGTTAAGCAAATTCCATATTGATTTTGATGGAAAGGGAGATTCTTGGAAATTAAGTATTCCTGAAGGACATAATTTTCCTGAAGGGGTAATAAGTGTAGATACCTACCACGATCATAGAATGGCAATGGCTTTCGCACCTTTGGTCATGCGATTAAAAGGAGGAATGATGATTAGAGATAAAAAGGTGGTGAGCAAGTCTTATCCTAAGTTCTGGGAGGATTTTAGCAGGCTAGGGATTAGGGTGGTGTAGATCACTTGTAATTTGGATAGTTAACATAAAAAATAATATTAGATAATTCTTAGTTTTTTTTCTTCAACCGACCTTATGAATTTTAGGTAAAATGTTTCACAAATCCGTTAAGCACAAAATACTGTTTGAGCGCAGCGAGTTTATTTTGTGTAGGATTTTTGGAGCATTTTGCCGTTAAGAAATTCATAAAGTCTTGATTTTTGCTTCTTTTGATCAAGCAAAAGAAGATTAAGAAGTGGTCAGGGGGTAAGTGATTGATATACAGGTGGTTTTATGTTTTTGTAACATTAATA
>JAHDFT010000318.1 GCA_020628015.1 Bacteroidota bacterium | reverse complement strand
AAAGATAGCAAAAAAAAGGCAATAGACTACTGATTTTAAAAGCCTAGATTATTGTCGTACTATTTGCTATGGAGAGAACCTAATTAGGTGGTTGACCAATAATTTTGAGTCCAAGGAAGGCAAAATGAATGTCTGCTTCTTTTTGGAATTCGGTTAATATGGCTTCTTGTATGGTTTCCTGTGAGCCTCTTCGTTTGCGTGGAGGACATAAGTAGCGCAAGGTGAGCTGTACCCCATTTTCTTCCATAGATGTGTAGACAATAGGGGTGAGGTTGCTATAAAATAAAAGGTATTTTCCTTTAGCGTTTTTTAAGTCTTTTTCTGCTTGAGCAACCGTTTGGGCTGTATGCTTGGTGGCGATATTTTGAAGGATGGTTTTGGCTTTTTTCCAATTGCTTTCAAAGGTAACTTTTAGAGCTATTTCGTGCCAGATATAATTAAATTCTGTGGTATAATTGGCGACTGGTTCACTAAAAACCTTTGCATTGGGAATGTGAATAAGTCGTCCTGTGCTTTGTTCGGCATGAACCCAATTACCCACTTCATTAAGGGTGAACTGAAAAACACTTACATCCACTACATCACCAGCAATTTTACTGATTTCTATTCGATCTCCTACTTTGAATGGACCTCTAAAAATAATGAATAACCAACCTGCGATATTAAGAATGAGTTCTTTGAGGGCAATGGCTAAACCTGCGGTTAATAAACCTAGATAAGTAGCTAAAGAGTCTATACCCGAAAACCAAATACGTCCTACTAGCAATAAGGTAATGCCGTAGGTAATGTAATTGATGACACTACGAATACGATAATTATTGCGAATATTGGGGTTAAAACGAGCAACAAAGGAAAAAATAATGCGTCTAATAATAAGAATGATCACTAAGATCAATAGTGTTTTTAGAATGGCATATTGTGTTACTTCACTTAATCCAGTATAATTCTCTATTTCGCAAAAAATATTATTCATTATATTGTAATTACGCTATTGATTATGGCGCAAATTAGACTTTATAAGTGTTAAAAGTCACTTCTTTACTTATTTCTCCTCTGGAATGATCCCTTCCAATTGTTTTTGTTCTGCCTCCACCAATTCTTCCACCTCTTTAGTTTTTCGAATAAACAAATCAGCATCCACAAAACTTTGTGTATTTTGATTAACGCTCGGTTTAGATTTCGCAAATTTAGCCAAATCAGCTAAGTTTAATAAATCTCGGAGTTTGCCTAGCAGTTTTTTACTCACCCTTTTCTTTCTCAAATCATCAATAATCTCATCTGTGGTAGATTCTACCGCCAAAATATCAAAACGATTTTCTATATACTCTCTAAGAATCATGGACAATTCCGTATAATAGGTTTTGATCTTTCCTTGTTGCCACATACGGGCTTTTTCCAACTCACGTAATCGGTCGAAAGCGACTTCGTGAGGAGGTAATAAAATTTCTTCTTCCTCTTCTTCTTCCTCTTCTGGGCGAGTCCATTTCCAAACCAACCAAGCGATCAAGGCTAGGAATAATAGAGCGATTAATGCCATCAATGCATACATCATTTTTTCTCTAAAGGTAAGTGGCACATCCCTAGGTTCTTTAATCGCTTTAATGCCTTCAGCAGGGTCTATAGATAAGGAAAAAACAGGAAAGGTCATGGCTTGTGTTGCAATTTTTCCTGTATTGAGTGAAGGATGGGTATAAGTAAATTGAAAAGGAGGGATTTCAAAGAATCCAGAGTCATAAGCTGCTACAGTAATAAACTGGGTGATTTTTTTTATATCTCCCCTACTTACTGAATCCAGCTCCCCTATTTCTACGACTTCCAGTTCCCCTACTTTTTCATCAATTCCAGGCCATTGAAGGGAAAACTCGGGCTGGTGTTCTGCTTGTAAGCGAATGGTAATCCAGTCACCAATTAAAATAGTATCCTTTTCTGTTTTATCTATGGTTGCCGTTACAACAGGATTTCTAGCGGCTAGTGTAGCGTATGTCCAGCTACAAAATAAACAACATAGAAATATGAATATGGTGATTTTTCGACTCATGAATGCTTTGCTAATGATTTTTAATGAAGGAATGGAAAGTTGAATTTTGAATTAATTCAAGCCATTTCTTTTTTACTGTTCCTTATCGTCTTCTCTTTTTCTTTTTGCTTGATGATTCGCTTGGTAATGGTTTTTGTCGAACCACAACTAAGGAATCAAAGCCAAACCGAGTAATGGCATAGCGTTTTATACGTTTTTCCATATTCAGAATCTGATCAGCATCATATTGAGCCTCTTTTTTCCAATCAAGAGTTAGATAATGAATTGTAATGGGTTGGATTACACTATCTTTATCAAGATACTTGTGAGGTAATGCATTTTTGAATAATACTTCTGTTTCTGGATAAATCGCTCCAATTTCTTTTTTCAATGACTGAAAGATGATGGTATCCTTACTCAGACTTTCTGCTGTAGCTTTGAAATTAGCCAGTTCTTCTACTCTAGTATTGTACTCTTCTAGTACTTTCAATACTTCCAGCTTAATTTCATCTTTTTGACTACTTACCTCTGTGAGTAATTCGTCTTTTTCTTCCTGCGAAAGCCTAGTTTGGATAAAATCTACCTCAAAATCATGAAGTAATGGATATTTTTTGGTTAATTTTTTTTGTAAATATTCAATCGAATCAGAAGGAATGACTTCTCCACCAACGAAAATGTGTAATTCCTTAATAGAATCATTTTGCTCCCAAGTAGGTCTTCTCAATACAGTTCGATAATCTTCTACATTCACCTCTGTATCTACAAAGCGATTAATCTCTTGTTCAATTCTAAAATCATGAATTCTATTCAATAAGATGGCTCCACTCGGTAGAATAAATATGATAACAAATATAAAGATTAAAGAGTTGTAACGGAATCTGGCTTTAGGAGAAACATACTCTTTAATGGGGAAACGCAATAATCGTACAAAAACGAGGGTGACACAAGAAATAATAACGGCGTTGATCAAAAAAAGATAGAAAGCATCTTGGGCAATCATCCATTTTTGTTTTGCCAAACCATAGCCTACTGTACAAAGTGGTGGCATTAGGGCGGTTGCGATAGCTACACCTGGTAAAGCGTTGGTTTTATCCTTGTGCGAGCCAGCCACAATACCTGCAATTCCGCCAAAAAAGGCAACACCTACATCTAGTAGTGTAGGACGTGTACGAGCCATAATTTCTTGTGTTTCTTCCCCAAAGGGCGAGATCAAGAAGTAAATATAACTGGTGATGATACTAGCAATTGTGGCGACAAGAAAGTTTTGAAAGGCAAGTGAAATCGTTTCCCGATCATTAATGCCAATTCCCAAGCCGATTCCTAGAATGGGAGACATTAATGGGGAAATTAACATCGCTCCAATGATCACCGCTGCTGAATTCATATCCAAACCAATAGAGGCAATCATAGCAGCACAAATCAAAATCCATACATTATATCCCTTAATGACAATGTATTTTTTGATACTTTCTATTGTGCCTTCTTTGTCGGTATCCTCCTGAATATCAAAAAGCTGTACAAAGTAGTCTTTAATACTTTTTAGCAATCGACGTAGGTTGTTTTGAATGCTATTATCTTGTGGTTGGCTCATACTTTTTGGTCTATTTCACTATTCGCAATCAAGTTAGTAACGAGTGAACAATAAGTTCCCTAATCAAAATGAGGAAATGATCGTTTGACTGTTACTTATTTAAGTGTACTTAAGATTTATTATGCATAGCTTCATTCAGTTCAATTACTTTTTCATTTAGCCATTGTCTTTCACCTAAAAATACAGTTGCCCGAATTTCATCCCCTAAAGCACTTAATGATTTATTGCCCCCTGCTTTGATCCGAAGCAGTTTTTTAAGAATGTTAATGAAGTTCTGACAAGCTAAATGATTGTTTTCTGAAAGTGCCTTATCACGCATCAAATATATTCTAAAGGCTTCAATAGCCGAATACATGGCATCTTTTTCCCAAGCGTGATAATATATTTTGATTAACAACATTTTGTGAACAATGTAGTAATAAGGGTCTATCAATGCCATTTGGTGGAGGCAGAGTATGGCATCATCATATTTTTCTTGTTCAAAGAATAAGGCGGCACGAACATAATTATAAACATCTTCTCTATGTGTTGGACGTACTTTTTTTCGATAATCTTCTATAAATTGCTCTGACCATTCATATTCTTTTATTTTTAAACTGATAGTGACAATATTAGAATAGTGATGCGGAGAAATGAACCGATCTACAATCAAAACTTTCTGTTCCAACATCTCCTTGTAGAGTTCAAATAGTTCTTTTAAGAATACTTGATTTCCAACCTTAATTTGCTGGGTACAATAATTGGTTAGAGCATGATAAAGGTGGCGTACTTCCGCTTGAAAAATAGTAGAAGATTCCTCCTTCAAAAGTATTTTGAGTTCATCAAAAATAGTCATATCTGCCTGCTCATTACGATCATGAAGTAATTTGCAGGTCAGATAATAGGCATTAATAAAAGCAATATTCTTAATCTCAGGAGCGGTTTCGACAAATACCAATATTTCTTCTAGTAGATTAATTTCTTGTTCGGTATTAAGAATATTTCTTCCATTAAGTAATACCGAAGTATATTTCAATTTCATTGCACAATAGTAAATGTCAATATCATTCATTAATTGCCCTAGACCATTGTGTAAAGATCTGCTATCTTTAGAAATAATGTTTTGTGTATAAACTTCTGAAAGACTCAGTTGATGGAAGAAATAATCTGGATTTTGCTGTATTTTTTTTTGATGATTTTTAGTAAAAGTATTGAATTTTTTGTCAAATAAATTACCTAGTTCTCTATTTCTAAGATTACGTAATAAGTATAGTTGTTGCTGTTGAGCGTCTTTCTCGTAGATAATAAATGCTAGGAAATCTTCTAATAATTTACTGAGTTGTGACATCAAAGCTCGTAGAGAAGCTTCCGAAACACGTTTATTAGGATAAAGCTTTTTTAATATGTGTGATTTGTTTATGTTGTTGCTCTTAAAGGAAGGATAACCCACTTTAATAAGGTAAAAAAGTTGGATGACTTTTTCACTTTTATTAAACACAGGGGAGGTTACATATGCTTCGAAACGATTAACTTCTTTAGAGTTTAATCGTTGAAACATCTCTATGAGCTTGCTATCCTTCATACATTATAAGTAATGCTTGTGATATTTTAAAACGTGATAAGTTAAAAATAAAACATGTGTTTGAACCTAGTAACAGTAAAAGTGATTATTTTGATTGACAGATTTATCACTAAATTAGAATCAGGATTTTTTACTTGTTACTTACTACTTAGTGATGGATTAGAAATAAATTCGATTATATCCTTTATTTCTAATCTATCACTTTAATATCACTTATTTTTTACTCGTACCTTAATTTTTTACTCGTACCTTAATATTGATAGGGTTGAATTAAACAGAGTTAAAAATAAAAAATATATGCTAAACTAATCTCAAAAAGACAATTATTGTTCTATGCTTTACCCAATATAAACCCAAGATTGAGGGATTAGGTTTAGTAAAAACAACAAAACCAAGTAAGAATAGAGGGAACTTATTTTTCACTCGTTACTTGAAATGATATTTAATTTGTAGTTCAACTACTTGTTCACTCTAAAACTAGACTAAAATCTATTCAAGAAATAGTTTGAGTAGAATTATTATTCAATACTTATTGATTGAATATGTTGTTTTTGTTGGGTGTGTATTTGTTTTGTTTTCAGTTATTTGTGTGAATTGGTTATAGGCTGAAAATAAAAATAGCTTGATAGTTTTTCTGCAAATTGCAAAAAATGTACTCCTTTATTTCACTATTTTATTCGTAAATTTACGAATACCCTAATTTTCTACCAAATTTGTTATCTCACAATTTATGATTTTATGATATTGATTGCCAAAAATAATATCAAAGATAGTTAAATGGCTGTTTATGAGTACTTATTTTTCATTAATTAATAAAACTGGATAAATAAGGTAATTCATAATCTAAATAGTTAGTCAAATAAATAGAGTATAATTTTTTGTCAGTACAAGATGTGAATGTAAATATATATAAAATGCATAATGGGATGCTTCGCAATACATTACAGACAAAAAGATTTACAGATATAGGAAGTATTTATTTGACTTACTATTAAATTTTCATTTTTCTAATTGATGCTTGATTCTTTCCTTTATCATTGTATAGACATTGAAAAAGTACGCTAAGTGTAGTTGAGTTATTTTAATCATAACTAATTATTGGATTTTATTGATTATTTTTACAAAAATCCTTATATTCTATCATTTACATACAGTAAATGATATGTATTTTGAATGACGGTTTATTTTTTAAGAATAAACTATCTTGAGTTCAATAGCAAATTTAGCGAGTTTTATTGGGGTAAATTAAGTGAATACCGTTTTGATTAATGACATGAACAAGTGGTTATGATAAAATAAATTTTTAATAGTGATTTTGTCATAATTCCTAAGACTAAGTAACAGCTAAAAAATAAACCAGGATCTTGTTGTTTAATTTTCCGCTATACTTCATTAAAAGGCATCCTCGCTGATGCTCGCATTGTCTGCGTTTTTTGCCTTGTTTAGCTACAAATTAACCGAACAAATAGGTCTAATTTATTTTTGCTTGTTACTAAGGAATGAGTTAAAAATAAATTTATCAATCAAAATTGAAATTTATTTTTT
>JAHDFT010000317.1 GCA_020628015.1 Bacteroidota bacterium | reverse complement strand
TAAATTTATCAATCAAAATGGTACAATTATTTTTTGACTGTTCCTTATTCTACCTACTACTCTATTTCCAAAAACAATTCCCAAAGGGTACCATTGTCGTTTTTGACTTCAAGGGTTCCCTTTAATTGTTTAGCCAACCTTTGAATCATTTGTACGCCAAATGATTTTCTTAATTTAGCCTCCTCTAATACTTGCCTAGACATCCCTGGTCCATTATCTTTTACCGCCAAATAATAATGTTTTTCTTGTGCTTGAAAAGTAATGGATAACTGATTATCTAAATCTGGTTTGAATGCATACTTAAAGGCATTACTCAGCATTTCATTTAAGATCAATCCTAAATAGATTAAGGTATTCACCTTTAACTGTATATCTTCTACTTGTAGCTTTAAATCTATTTCTTCCTCTATAAAATCATAAGAAATCAATAGATTTTCTGTTAATTCTTGTATATAATTGGGGAGCTGAATGTGCGTACTCAATTCTTTTTGATAGAGATGTCGATGAATCATATTCATGGCATCTACACGATGTTGATTATTTTTAATCAACTGTTTAGCAGTAGGGTCTTTAAGCGTTGATGCTTGTAATTTCAAAATGCTAGATAAAACTTGTAAATTATTCTTTACCCTATGATGCAATTCTCGCATCAAAAAATCAATTTGATCCTTAGCATCTTGTTCCAAACGCAATTGTACTTGCAATAAGCGATTTTCTTGCTCCTTTTTTTCTGATTCATACTTAATACGGGTATCCTGAAGCGTTTTAGCCATTTTTTGACTATAAATAATGTATTTCAACGCTTCATATTGTTCATAATAATGAAATGCCGCTTTATAATCCTCCAATCCTCTGTGAATGTCTTTTAACTGCTCTAAGCAAGACACCTTTATAGGCACTAAGTCAAATTCATCACTCAAGGTTAATGCTTGTAAGGCATATTTTTTTGACATTTCATATTTCGTTTGTAAATAATAAAGCCTTGCCAATTCATTGTAAATACCCGCAATACTGATATAGACTTTTTGCTCTTTTGCTAGTATTAAGGCTTCCAATAAGACTTTTTCGCCTGTTCCATAATCTGATAATTTTATTAAAATAATCCCTAATGTATGTTTGGAAGCATATAAATTCGCTGATTGAAGATCGCTTTGAATTTCAATACAGGACTCGAGAGTTAAGCGTGCTTCTTCATAACGCTCCAACCGGCACAATACATCACCTAGGTTATTAAGTATATTGGCAGTCAATGGCTGATTATTAAGCACTTGAGCCATTTCTAATGCTTTTTGCTGATAATTTAATGCTTCTTCTAGTTGCCCTAACACATTGTAAATATTAGCGATAGTGCTATAACATTTTGCAACTGGAATTTTCGCTTCAATTTGTTCAAATAAAGCAATGGCTTCAAATAAAGTTTTGATAGCCGTTTCATACTGCCCTATATTCTTTAAAACTGTACTTTTATTATAGTAAATTTTGGCCTTGATTTCAGGTAAATCTTCACTAAAGTTCAATGCATCATTATAAGCGGTTAAAGCCTTAACATATTGCCCTTGAATTACAAATATCGCAGCTTGTCTTGATCGACAAGAGGCAAATAATTCAGGAGCCTTTTTTTCGGCAGCAAATGCTAAAGCTTTTTCAAAATAAGCCAAACTTTCTTCATAAAGAGCTTTCGCTTTATACAATTCCCCTGCCAATTTAAAGCATTTCACTTTTAGTAAAAAAATAGTTGTTTGATCAGCTATAATTGCAATACCTTGTTTTACATACTCAATAGACTCATCAATATTTTTTAATTGAAACAAATAAGTTGCTACTTGTAAACACACCATGCCTCTATCAATAGGATTAACCAATTTATCTGATTGCTTTAGCTTCTTTTGAAGTAGGCTAATCGCTTCAGATATAGGTAAATCCTCTACTTGCTTGAGTAATTGACGAACATATTCGCTAATTTCCATGTATTGAAATTAAAAATGATGACTATTACTGGTATTGTTTTAAAAGTAAAGTTGTTTAGTAAGTTATATAATGATACTATAAATGATAATTATTACTTTGATGTACTGTTGCAAGTAAATGATGGATTAGAAATATGTGATTTAAATTATCTCAATATTTCTAGCTAATTTATGCGATTTATTTGATACTTTTTACAAAGCAGATAAAAAAAAGTATATATAATATATAAAAGGAGCTTATTTTTTCAATAAGATCAGTAAAAATTAGTTTATTTCTAATTATTTTTGTACTGTAATCGGGAATATTTTCATTCCCAACTGTCATTGAAATAGTAGACTAGCTCTTCAATCAACGAATCAAATATGAACAAAGGCAATATTATTATCTATCAATCAGAAGATGGCACCACTTCCTTAGAGGTAAAATTAAAACAAGAAACAGTCTGGTTAGACACACACCAAATGGCTTTGCTTTTTGGTAGAGATCGTAGCGTTATTTCTAAGCACATTTCTAATGTCTATAAGGCTAAAGAATTGGATCAAAAGCTGACTAGCTCTAAAAGTCCTAAAGTAGCGAAAGATGGTAAGGTAAGATATATGCATATCTATAACCTAGATGTCATTATAGCAGTAGGTTATCGAGTTAATTCAGAAAGAGGTACACAGTTTAGAGTTTGGGCAACTAATGTCTTACGCAATCACCTAGTTGCAGGCTATACACTCAATAAAAAGCGATTAGAAGAAAAAACGGACAAACAAAAAAACTTACAACAACAAGTCCAGTTACTAAAAGAAAGTACAGCCAATAGTATGGTTTTGCCCGAACCTGAAATCATCAAACTATTAGCAGTTAGTTACAAATCTGGCTTTGATTTATTAGATCAATATGAAAAAGGAAAAATTAAGGCAAAAGCCAAGAGCAAGCAAGTAGAGGAAGTATTTGTACCAGACTATGCCTCTGTTCAAGAGGCTGTTTTACAGTTAAAAACACAGTTGAAAAAGCCCGTTGCTTATGGTAAAGAAAAGGAAGAAAGCTTAAAAATATTACTGGATCAACTCAATCAAGAAGAAACGTCTTATACTGTTGAGGAAAAAGCCGCCCACTTGTTGATTGGCATACTCAAAGACTTACCTTTTGAAGCTGGAAATCAACAAATTGGAGGTTTACTATTTCTTTGGTATCTTGAAAAAAATCACCTTTTACATGATAATAATGGCACTAAAAAGATAGATAAATCATTATTAATAGTGTTAATCGTCTTGATTGAGCAAGCAGCAGAACCAAGAGCTTTAATTCCGCTTATTAAAGCTTTATTATAATAGCGTATCACTATTGATTTATTCTAAATATTTGCTTCCCTCTTTAATCATATCGTAGACATACACTTTTCATTTCAAAATTGTATCAATATATGCAAATTCCCAAAACCTATTCTCCAATTGAGAAAACGGTTGCTCAGTATTATTTTAACTTATTGCAAAATACGGTTAAGTCCAATAATCACCCTCTAGATAAAATAGTAGATATCGGCTTGCTTCTTCACAGCGTTTTAAAACGATTGACCAAAGATCAACTACAATTATTTGGCTCTGACTATGAACGTGTTATTGTTATTATAGATCAATATGCCATTCCTGAAGCTCAGGCAAATGACCTCAAAAAGCTCTGGCATTTTGTAGATAAAGTAGGGAAAGCTAAAATACGAGAAGTCACTTCGAGTCAATTACAAAAAGCAGTTTACCGTCTAGCCCAAACTATTTGGCTCTTTTCTGGTGGAGAAACCATTCCTACAGACATCAGCGATTTTTATCAAAAGATTGTTGACCAAAAAGAAGCGGAAGAAGAATTATATACTGTCGTTGAAAAAATTCCTTTGTTTCAAGGAGTAATTCTAGGTAAGAGTGAAAAAACAGAAACTCGTGATGGTAAACCTTATTTCCAATTGCATTGTGTTTCTGATGTTTATGGAGAGGTGAGCATCTATTGTTGGAAAGACTTTTTATACATCCATCCCCTAGTCTGGAAGTATGCTCGCATCAATATCACCAATCTAAATATTACCTCCTTCAAATTTGGAGAAAAGGAGTCAGAACGAACCAGCTATGTCACCTCCAATAGTACCCTTATTGCCCTTGATCCCGATTTTTTGATAGATGCCTCTAATATTGTCTCCTGTTGCGTTAAAAAAGGTACCAATCCTTTGATGTATTTGGCTAAGAAATTTCAAGCAACAACCACCAATTACTACCTCATGCGAGGAAGTATTGTCAATTATTATTTAGATGCGAATGTTTGTAACGAAGATCCTCCTCTAAAAAGCCTATTCGAGGAATTTGTACAAGCACGCCCTGCCTATGCCCTCACCTTTAATAATAACGACTACCGAAGACTACGCACCGAAACTATAAAGCATTTCAATACCATCAAAAACCAACATGTTCAACAGCTCAAAAAGCATAGTCTAACCATTGAACCCACCTTCCTTTCCGAAAAATTTGGTTTGCGTGGACGTTTGGATGTCATGGTAGAATATGAAGATCAACCAGATAAAAAGGATGTGATTGAATTAAAAACGAGCAAAGACCCGAAGCAATGGGATCGACAGGTGAATGAAAGTGATGCCCTGCAAGCCATCACCTACCATTTGCTCCTAGATTCCCTCAACGAAAAACATTCGGGAACAAGTGCCATCCTTTATTCTAGTGTTGGTGGTGGGGAAAATCCTTTTAGAAATGTTCCCACAGATGTCAAAAATAAACGCAAGGTATTGTCTATTAGAAATACCATCGTTGCTTATGAATATCGTTTGAGCTTAGATCCCAAAATTATACTTTCTCGTATCCAACTACGCTATTTTCACCGCAACTATTTATGGGATAATGAAAAAGCCTTGATTGAGTCCATTCGTTCCTCCATTGCAGAGGCAAAGCCCCTAGAACAAGACTATTTTTATGCCTTTATTCGATTTATTGCCAGAGAGCAAAGAGCCACCAAATTGGGTTCTCATTCTGAACAACAAGTAGAAGGTTTTGCAGCACTCTGGAATCGAGATCGGGCATTTAAGGAGCGTAATTTCTCTGTATTAGCAGGTTTGCAATATGAAGAAATGAGAGAGGAAGTAAATGGAATTTATGTGCATTTTACGAAAACAGATACAAGCATTACTACAACTCGTTATCGTACAGGTGATTTTGTACTACTCTATCCACAAGAAGCTGATGGAAGTCTACGCCCTACCAAGCATCAGGTATTGAAAGCCAATATCAAAAAATTAACTAAAACAGAAGTAGTACTAAGCCCAATCAACAAACACATTACCGACAATTATTTCAAGCAATATTCCTTGTGGAGCATTGAGGCAGAATCTTCTGAGATGGGTTTTGGGGTCATGTACCAATCCTTATTCCGTTTTCTGAACCTACCACAAGACCGCAAAGATTTATTATTGGGCTTTCGTGCGCCTCGATTTGGTGCCTTTCAAGCAGTTGAGGCACCTATTTTAAAGCCCAAACAACAGGAATTGATTCAACGAGCTTTGGCAGCTAAAGATTACTTTTTGCTACAGGGTCCTCCTGGTACAGGCAAGACCAAAGTGATGTTGCGAGAAATCATTGTTCAACTATTAAAAAATCCAGCAGAAAAGCTGGTTTTACTAGGCTTTACCAATAGATCTGTAGATGAAATTTGCGAAGCGGTAAAATCTATCGAATCCCTTCAATTTCCTGAGTTTTTTCGTTTGGGTTATGGTAGTTCTACAGAACATCCAGACATCTTATTGAGTCGTTATGCCAAGCAAAATAGCCTCAAAACCCTCAAGCAAGTCATTCATGATTGCCGTATTTTTATTGCTACAGTACAAACCTATCAACGTAGTGCAGAACTGCGTTATTTCCTAGAGATAGACAAAGCTCCACGCCCAGATCAGCCGCATCAAAAACTAACTGCCATTATAGATGAAGCCTCTCAGCTCCTAGAACCTCAACTTGTTGGCATTTTGGGGAAGGTAGACCGTTTTATGTTAATTGGAGATGATAAACAACTCCCTGCTGTAGTCATTCAAAGGGAAGAACATTTAAAAAGTGAGTCCGAAAATTTACAGCAAATTGGCATTGAACGCTTGTCAGATTCTCTTTTTGAACGATTGGTCAGAAGATGTAAACAAGAAGGCTGGGCGAATGCCTTTGGTATGTTAGAAGATCAGGGGCGGATGCATGAAGTGATTGCAGAATTTCCTAATCAGGTGTATTATGATGGAGAATTGAAATCCATTACCGAACGACAACGTATACCAATTCCTGACTATCTGCTTGATAATAATGCTCATCAAGAACATGCCATTTACGAGATCCTTCGGGCTAAAAGAAGCATCTTCTTAACCTCAGAGCCTGAAAATGAGCGCAATCGAAATCTCCAAGAAGCACAGGCAGTCAGAAAATTGGTGGATCAATTATTACCCTTATTTTCACCAGATGAAATGGAATCAGCTATAGGCATCATTACCCCCTATCGCACACAGATTGCCGCCATTCGAGAAGCACTTGACGATCAATTACACAAAGACATTACTGTTGATACTGTAGAGCGTTATCAAGGTGGGCAAAAAAGGATTATTATTGTGTCTTTTGCAGTTAATAGCGTTGCCCAGTTACAAAACCTGCATGTCCTCAATACAGAAGGAAATGTAGATAAGAAATTAAATGTTACCCTGACTCGTGCCAAAGATCATTTGATTTTAATTGGTGCAGCAGTTATTTTGCATCATAGCCCTATTTATAAGGCTTTGTTGGATTTTTATTATGAACG
>JAHDFT010000316.1 GCA_020628015.1 Bacteroidota bacterium | reverse complement strand
TAGGAACAGTCAAAAAATAACTTTACAATTTTAATTGATAAATTTAACCCTATACTTCGTTAAAAAGCCTCGCCAATGCCCTGCATTGCCTACGTTTTTTGCCTCGTCTAGTGCCAAATTTCTCTAACCAAAATTTGTAAACTTATTTTTCACTCGTTCCATACAAAGACTAAAAGACCTTTATGAGATACATTCTTATTCACATAATATTATTTTTTTCAATTGTACATGGTTTTGCTGCACAGCAATATACTTTGCAAATTAATCTATTAGATGTACAATCGAGTAAGGTAAAAGTAAAAATAAAGCCACCTACCATAAAAGAGAGTTTTGCGACTTTTATTATCCCAATTACTGTTTATGGCAATCAAAATGACAATTCTTTGAACTATTTGATTGAGGATTTCCAAGCAGTAGATGATAAGGGAAATGTTTTGCCATATGAATTTATTAGCAATAATGGAATTGTTATAGAACATGCCGAACATTTGCATGAGATTTCGTATTGGGTCAAGGGAGATGCAGACAAGGAAGGTATTTTTCAATCTGTTGTAGAAAATATAAGGGCTGGAGAAAGTTATGTATTGAATCATCATGGTTTTTTTGGTTATTTACAAGGGTATATCCATTATCCTTATGAATTAATTGTCAAAAAACCTGCTGATTTCTATGGCGCAAGTGCTTTGGACTTTGAAAAAATAGATGCAGAAACCGACCGAGCGCAAGCAGATTCCTTTTTTGACCTCCTAGAAAAACCCATTTTGTATGCCTTGCCTGATACTTGTAGTTTTAAGGTGGATGATACACAGTTTAATATTGCGGTATATGCGGAATCGGGTAAAATTAAGGCTTTACAATTGCGGTATACTTTGAAGGCTGTAGTGGAGGCAGTTGGGGAGTTTATGGGTGGTTTTCCTGTGGAGGAATATGACTTTGTAATGTATTTTGCGGCCAAAGATAGCAGCCAAACAGTATCTGCTGGTCAATACGGTGGTCTGATGTGTGCGGCTTCTTCTTTTTATGTCTTACCAGAAATCAAAGATGCGCCAAAGTTCAAAAAATTAGTCCGCAAAGTGGCTGCACATGAGTTATTACATCTTTTAACCCCTTTCCATCTTCATAGTGAGTTAACAACTTATGCTGGCTTTACCAATCAAAAAATGTCTAAGCATTTGTGGTTATACGAAGGGGTTGTGGAGTATTTTGGTTTACTCTTAATGGTGCGTCAAAAATTCATTACCGAAGAAGAATTCTGGTTGACCATTAGCCATAAAATCACTCAAAGCTGGCAATATCCAGAAGTCTCCTTAACCAAAATGAGTCAAAATATTTTCCAGAAAAAATATCAGAAGATATATCCCAATATTTACCACAAAGGGATGTTGACCGCACTCGTACTTGATCTAGCGATCCGAGAGGAAGCTAGTAAAGGTAATATTCAAACTGATATTGCTTCTTTGAGGGGTTTGGTGCTTTCTCTAGCAGGCAAATATCATCATGATAAACCTTTTAAAGATGATGAACTCTTGAACGAAATTTATTTATTGACTTCCCCTACAATTCAATCCTTTTTTGAAAAATTTGTAGTTAATAAAAAACCTTTGGAATATAAGGCTCGATTTCAGCATGTGAATATTACTTATCATGAACGGTTAATGTTGAGACGAGGGACTTTTGGGCGATTTTGGTTGTATCCTGATTATAAAAATGGGACTTGGAAATTTCATAATGTGGGGAATAATGAATTGGGTTTGAAGCCTGGTGATGAATTGGTGGCGATTAATGGGGATTTTGTGACTTTTGATTTGATTCAGCAACGCAAAAAATTGATCTTTAACCCTCCATTGGGTAAGCCTTTGAAATTGATGATCAGTAGAAATGGTAAGACTATGACGGTACAGGGATTACCGAAGAGTTATGTTGTTCCTAAAAAAGATTATTTAGAGTTGTGGAAGGATGTTGGGAGTTATCGAAAGGAGTGGTTGTATGGGGAGTGATATTGGTAAGAAATATAGTAAGGAGGTGAATTTATAATAAATTCACCTCCTTAGTAACAGTAAAAAAATAACTGTTCAATTTTGGTTGATAAATTTAACCCTATACTTCGTTAAAAAGCCTCGCCAATGCCCTGCATTGCCTACGTTTTTTGCCTCGTCTAGGGTCAAATTTCCCTAACCAAAATTTGTAAATTTATTTTTCACTTGTTACTTAGCTAAAAAATAAACCGACATCTTGTTGTTTAATACGTTTTTTGCCTCGTTTAGCTACAAATGCTTATTACTTATTCAACTTCCTCAAGCGATTCTTAGCCTGATCTGATCCTTTTTTCATAGCCTGTTCATAACATTCCTTTGCCTTACCCTTATTATCGGTTTGCTCAAAAAACTTACCCAACCTAAACAAAACCTTCTTATCTGCTTGACCAAACACCCGTTCCGACTTCAAACGTTGGTAGCATTCATAAGTATAGCCTTCTGTCTTACAAAAACGCTCAATAGAACGCACATCAACCGTATTTTGCTCTTTAGGTCTAGCAGGTACCGATGTTTGTGTTTTGACCTCCTTCGGAGGTGGAGGCGTTTCTACTACCTCCTCTTTAGGAGGAGCTTCAACAACTGCCGCCGCTGCCTCTGCTGCTGCTGCTGCCTCCGCTTCGGCAGCCTCCTTTTCTGCCTTCAATTCAGCTTCCTTACGGCTCTTTTGTGCCTCAACTTGCTTGATTTTGGATTCTACACCTGCTCGATCACTAGTGCTTGCCAAAGCAGAGGTATACAAATCCTTCGCCTTGTCATAATTCCCTGCTGCCAAAGCCGCATCCCCTTGTTGGATATACCTATTATTCTGTGTTTTTGCCTCTATTTGAGCATTACACTCCTCTATTTTCTGACTAGGATATTGATCCGCAGATTCAAAACCTAGGGCATTCCAATACAATTTTTTCGCCTTGTCATAATTTCCACTCCTAAAAGCCTGATCTGCTTGACTAATCACATTCTTATAATTCTTATTATCATCCAAACGCTGCTTAGTCTGGCGGATTTTGCTTTCCACACGAGAATCTTTATTCAGATTATACGCACGTTCATAAAAGCTCAATGCACCACTATAATTTTTGCGCTGAAAAGCATCATCTCCTTGTTGGACATAATTAAAGGCTTGCGTAGAGCTAGAAGGTGTATTGGGACTATTAACCGTAGGCGTACTGGTCGTACTAGTAGTGGTACTCCCAATCGGGCGAGTATAGGTCGTACTAATGGGATTGGTATAAGTCGTACTACTAATAGGTTGTGGATCATTTTGATTGGCAAATAAATCCCTTTCCTCTCGCTCTGGTGGCCGCTCTTCCTCGATAGGTTGATTATCGGTTTCTTCTTCAGGTGTTTCTTCCAAAGAAGCAATAAACACACTATCTTCTTCTAGGTGGGTATTGCAAAAGTTAATGTTTTTGAGAATCACCGTATCTTCAGGAGCCAAACTCAAAGCCTCATACAGTAATTCCTTAGCATCCTTAAACCGTTCTTGGATCAACAAGGTATCGGCTAAGGTCATCAATCTTTGTTTTTCCGTCTCTATTTTGAAATTGAGATTATCCAATTTATTGCGAATGTTCATATTCGCAGGATTGAGCTGTAGAATCTCTTCATATAGTTTACGAGCATTGAGCAAATCTCCACTTTTAATAAATTCATCCCCTTGTTGGGTAAGGAGCTTTTCCCTAGCAGTTAATAAAGACATGCGGGCTTTATAAATGCTCACCGTATCTTCCAATTTAACCGAAACGGCTTTCTCCAACTCGGTAATCGCCTGCTCATAATTCCCCTCCAACATATAGGAAGTTCCTTGATTGTAATGCTTTTTGAACACCTCTTCTGGATTGGATACTAAATATTTGTAACCCAAACCCAAACCAACAATCAGCAAAGCCAATAAACCGAGCAATAAAGGAATTTTACTGCGTTTGCCAATACTAGCCGTCTCACTCTTTTCCCCATAAAGGGCTTTAGGAGCCTTTTTCTGCTTGGTTTTGCTTGCAGCAGGCGCACTCACTTTAGGCACCTTGATTTGCTTTTGAGCAGAACCGCCAGTAGCAGGCACCGCCACATCAGAAGGCTGACCATCTACCTGTATAAGATACATGGAGATGTTTTTTGTCGCATTCTTGGCACACAATTCCGACACCTTATCCACAATAGATTCATTGGTAGCATCAGTATAATCTCCTTGTGAAACTAGGTATTTAATATTGCGATCAGATAAAACTTCATGTACACCAGGAGAGCAAACTAGGAAGTAATCACCAGGCAAGATGTCATTAATCACATGCGTACTTGCATAGGAAGTATCCGTTGTGGAAATGGTCTTAGGCAGTAAAACATAAGCCCCATTTTGCCAAGTACTACTAATGTGATCTTCTGAGCGATAGAGAATTTGTTTCTGGCGGATGTGATAAATGCGACAGTTACCAACCCAAGCGAGGGTAGCCGTATTGTCATTATTAAAATGCACCATCGCCATCGTACTTTTCATACCATAGGCGGCTGGTGATGTCTGCATATGTTTGGTAAAACGGCGTTCGGTAAAACGCAGCGTTTCATTAATATAGAGTTGCCGAACAGCTTTTTTGCCGACGGGATTGACTTTATTAAAGTATTCTTTAAAGGCGGCGGCGGTAATTTGAGCAGCCGCATCACCTCGTTCTGCCCCTCCGATCCCTTCTGTGACCAGAAATAATCTTGACGATGCAGACTGTTCCCCCTGTTGAGGCAGCACCGCTGTTTGCAAGATCGCTTCAGGGCCATTTTCGTTAAGGAAATAAGGTGTTTTAAGGGATATTTTCATGAATCCATTACGCTTTTAGGCGGTTTGACAAGTAGATTATAATAATTGAATGATTGTTGGAGCAATAGTAAAAAGCAAGTGTGCCATTTTCTATAATTCTTTATAATACAATCACTATATGAGGCAAGGGCTTTTTTCAAAAATAGTGTAATTGAGACGTAACATAATGTCATTACGTTACCCCCTCAACTTCAAATATAACGATAAGCTAACGGTTTTAATAAGAAAATAAGAATTATTCTACTATAGAGTTTAATATTAGAAAATTGTTGTTTTGTTAATTTTAGTTTATGATTAAAGAATGTACAAGCTTAGTAAATAATGACTTGACAATAACTTAAAGCTGATTTAATTCTTTGCCTTTCTTCATAAGAAAGCTCAAAGTTAGCCATTTCCAAATACTTTAGATTTTTTAATTGATAAATTTCTTTTGGCAAACCTTTACTAGCCGCTATATTAAAATGAATAACTAATGTATTTTGTTTATCATAATGATCTGATATAGGTCCTCTATTAATGCTGATTTGCAAATCTTTTGAACATACTTGGAGATCTTTGAAAACAGCAACTAAATCTAAAGAAGGATTTCCAGGATAATGTTCACGTACCATAGCCCCACCATAATTAGAAACATTTCTAACTGAACCATGACCCGTTAAATCTACCAATTTTAAGGCAGAGAGCTGCCAGAAATGACTTGGAATACTTTGTAAATCATTCCCTCGTAAATTGATTCTTTCCAAAACGCAAAGATTTTCTATACTTTCTGGTAGCCGATGTAAATTATTACCTAACAAATTTAAGTCAACAAGAAGCGACAAGTCACCAATGCTTTCAGGTAAACCACCTACACCAGTATTGGCTAAATGCAGAGACACCAATTGATTCAATACACCAATATCTTCAGGGAGTTCATAAAATTCATTATGGTTGAGATTTAAATGAGTCAGTTCCTTTAGTTCAAGCACCGAGCTAGGAAATGTTTTGAAGCGATTACCTTCTAAATTCAATCGCTCTATTGGCGCATCCATTTTGGGAAAATGAGCGAGTTGACTATTAGACAAAACCAATACTTTTAACTGCCTTAATTGGGTGAAATTGTCATGTAATTCGGTCAATTTCCCTCCTTTTTTTATTATCAATACCTCCAAGTTTTTAAGTTCGCCAATTTCCAAAGGCAAACCATATTCAGGAAAGGTTTCCAAACGATTAATCAATAATATTTTGAGTTGGGGATATTTTGCCAAGCTTGTAAGTAGATCAGCATAAGTTTTGTGTGCTTTACGCAAATCCAAAGCGGTAATATTCGCATTGACTTGATCTAAATCATAGGCGACTTTATACCTTTTTCCTGCTCTATCTACTAAATATTGAATCGTTTTCCCCTTTTCTTTCCTAGATATAGACGCAAAGCCATCGCTATCAAATGTCAAATCATTGGATGGAATAAGGCTTTGAGAAATAGGGTTAAAGGGATGCTCCGCAAGGCTATGATGACTCATCAATAAAAAAGTCGAACTAAGTATAAGGTAGATAAAAGTCATTTTGGAGGGTATTAGTCTGGGGAAAAGATGCATAATATGGCGTTTTTGAATATTGGGAATATGGTATGGAAATATAATAATATTTACCCGTTTTTATTGTGCTTGTCTTAGGAAGAATACTTTCATAACAATATTCCACTCAAAAAACGTATATTTGTCTTATGTTGAATTTCAATAATTAACTGATGTTACACAGTTCTTTTCTTCTCTTTAACCGACCTTATGAATTTTAGGTAAAATGTTTCAAAAATCCGTTAAGCACAAAATACTGTTTGAGCGCAGCGAGTTTATTTTGTGTAGGATTTTTGGAGCATTTTGCCGTAAAGAAATTCATAAAGTCTTGATTTTTGCTTCTTTTCATCAAGGAAAAGAAGAGCCAAAAGAAGTCAAC
>JAHDFT010000315.1 GCA_020628015.1 Bacteroidota bacterium | reverse complement strand
CACCAAGAATGGCGATATAATCCCGATTGGATTGATTTTAAAGCAGAAGGAACAGATAAAGTAACTAAATATACTCCTGAAGATATTACCACTTTCAAATTAACAGCTTTCAATTGGCTCTATTCAGCCAGAAAAGTCAAATTGAATATTTCTCCAAGGCAATTAGATCGTTTACGAACAGGGCGAATGCCTGAAGAACTTGATACGACCTTATTCTTACAAACATTGGTATTAGGGGATGTGAATTTATATTATTACAAGCATCCTTCTGAAAAGGAATATTTTTTAATAGATAATGAAGAAATTTCCTTACAAGAATTGGTTTATGATCTATACTTACAAGCTAATGATGATTTTGAAGTTATTGGTAAAGCAAGACGTTTAGTAGTAGAAAAAGAAAAATTTAGGGGACAATTGAAATATGCACTAAGAAAGTGTCCTGATGTTATAAATTATATAAATACGATGCATTATGAGTACAATGCTTTTAGAAAGTTATTTAATACTTATACTAAATGCATAGGAGAAGATAAGACAAATTTTGTCTCTGATGATGCTAATTTTCAAAGCCAAAAACAGAAAAGACGTTTGGATTTTGGCTTAATGGGTGGACTTAATCAAACAACGATAGTATTTACTAAGGGTTTATTTGGGGAACAAACACTAAAATTTAGAGATAAACAAACCAGTACACTTGGTTTCTTTCTTAGTCGTCCAGTAGGAAATTGGGACAATGTATCCATTTATCACCTCGATATTGCCTTAAAACCAATGGTAACACAATTTATTCGAGCAGATGAAGATGGTAATATCCAAGAATATCCCGATTACACCATCAGAAAATTCTATCTAAAGACCACACACTTGCTCAAAATCCAGCCTATTGAACGACCAATCAATCCTTATTTTTCGGTGGGTGGTTCAGCCTCTGCTTCTTTAATGGCTACTGAATATTTGAGCGTTGGTGATATTGATGTAGGTCCTAATGATAGTAACTTAGTGATATGGGAAAATCAAGTCATCGAATTAGGCTTGGTTGCAGCAGTTGGCGTGCAATCTTCATTATTTTTCCTAGAATGTCGTTATGAAATCACCAATGGCGTTTCTTGGCATATACCTGATGTAAGTTCTACTACAAGAGGAATAGGTGTTTTTGGAGGTGTTTATTTAAGTGAACTTTTCCAAAAAAATCAAGAAACTTCAAGAAAAAGCCGATATAAGAGGAAATGAAAGAGTGCCTTTTAAATTAATTGTTTATTATTTGTTTTTGACTTAGTTGTCTGACAATCAAGTGTATTTGTATTTGTTTTTACCTACAACATTAGACAATCAATAATTTTTGTCTTTTTTATTGACTAAAAAATGAATGATATTTGGTTTGTTATTATTATTATTGCAAAGATTATTCATTTTTAAATTACAAATATGGATTGTTTATTACCCATTAATTTAAAATCCTATACAAGACTTTTAATTATATTGTTTGGATTGTTTGTCTTATTGAATGCGCCCTGTCAAGCTCAAAATTACATTACAGGTTTTGTAGTTGAGTTATCAGGAGATACTATTTCGGGAACAATAGATCATACTGAATGGGATACTAGCCCAGATTGGATTGATTTCAAGCCAAATGGAACAGGTGAAGCGGTGCGGTATAGTTCTAAGGATATTGCTGCTTTTAAATTGCATTCGCTAGATTGGATTTATGTAGCAAAAACGGTGATATTAGATATTTCTCCAAGATTAGTAGACCGTCTAAGAACAGAAAAAGAGCCTGAAACGATAGAAAAGGACTTATTTTTACAGGTATTAGAACAAGGAGATGTCAATTTGTATTATTACAAACATCCCTCAGAAAAACAACATTACTTTATTGAAAATGACGAGATTCCTATACAGGAATTGGTGTATTATAGATATTTGAAATTAAGTGATGAAAATAAAGTCATTGGAAAACCTAAACGTTCACTAGTTGAGGATGAAAAATATCGAGGACAGTTGAATTATGCTTTGAAAAAATGTCCTAAAGTTGGTGCGTTTATAGCTGAAATGGATTTTGAATATGCAGACTTTAGAAAATTATTTGAACAGTATAATGAATGTGTAGGTAATGGAGATGCCCATTTTTCTGCAAAAAAATCAAACTTTCAAAGTAAAAGACAACGAAGACGCTTGGATTTCGGATTAATAGGTGGACTTAATCAGACCAGTATTATATTTCCAGAGACTTCGCTTACTAGTGATAAATTGATTTTTAGAGCAGCCAATAACTTAGTACATGGCCTATTTTTTAGCCGCCCTTTAAGTAATAATGGTAATGGAAGTGCTTATCATACTGATTTGGTGCTAAAACCAATGGTGGCTACACTAAGACATCAAGATGAGAATGGTACGACTAATGAATTTGACCAATATAGTATCAATAAACTATACCTCAAATCAAATCACCTAATAAAAATACAACCAATAGATCGACCTATCAATCCTTATATTTCTGTAGGAGGATCAGTAGCTTTTGCCCTTATTTCTACTGAAGATTTAACGCTTGATCAGGATGTGGCAAATCGCTTTGGTTATCTTTTACAAGGTAGACAAGCATTGGAATTGGGTATGATTGGGGCAATAGGTGTTCAATCTCCTTTATTTTTCCTAGAATGTCGATATGAAATCACCAATGGTGTTTCCCAACATATGCAAGGATTAGATTCAAGAACAAGTGGTATCGGTCTTTTTGCAGGTGTTTATTTAAGTGAGTTTTTTCCAAAAATGCAGGAGACATCGAGACGCAATCGACATAAAATTCAGCAAAAAGACTAGGCAACTAAGCAATCTTCTCCTCCACAATAACCAAGATTTCTTTTTCCAAAGCCGATGCTTTATCTAGTAGAGCTTTTGCTTCTTTAACCACATACTCTGCATGTAAAGTATCGGCTAAATCTTTGGAATTGATTAGAACATTGAGGTAAGCCCCTAGCACCGCAGTACGAGCGCAGGCAGCCCCAACACCAGCATCAGATACCGAATTAGGATTACCAACCTCTGCCATCGCCTTCAAAACCTGCATTGACTCATAAGCCGTCTCCATAATCGTATAAGGCACCTGAATCGCATTTTTTGTTGCCTCTTGAATCGCTAAATTGCGAGCTTTTTGCTCCGCTGCTGTGTTTTTAGGTAAGCGTATGGCTGCGATGATTTGATTAAAAGCATTGGTGTCCTCATCCACCAATTGTAACAATTTTGTTTGGTAAGCCTTTCCTTTCTCTGCCCAATCCGAAAATTCCTTCCAGCGTTTGTCCCAGCCTCTTTTATGGGAAGAAAGATTGGCAACCATTGTTCCGAGCGCAATACCCAAACTACCAACATAAGCCGAAACAGAACCTCCACCAGGAGCAGGAGATTCTGAAGCCGTATTTTCCATAAACTGAATTAAAGTCTGATTGGCCAATGGAGCCGCTTGATCCTCAATCATATACTCGATGATTTTCTTTTTAGGATCAAAAGGCCCTAACTCATCTAAACCCATTGATTTAACCGCAATTTTAATCAACTCCGCATCAGAAACCCCCACCGAACGTTTTTGCTTTTTCAGGAAATACCGTCCAGCTTCCAAAATGGCATTTAAAGGAATCAAACCGACCAATTCGGAGCCTGTCACTCTTAATCCTCGTCTTTGTGCGCTATTACAAACCTCATCGAAGGCAAGGTGAACAGGACTGACATTGATATTGGTCAAATTCATTGAAATCTGAGCAATACCATATTCCTCAATAAACCAACCAATCGCCTTGACATGCTTTAATTTTCCAGGCACTCTTACAGGTGTTCCATCCTCTTGGCGAACAATCGTCCCAGCCATGCCCCCTTTGCGTTTGACCCTTCCTTTCTCCCGAACATCAAAAGCAATTGCATTAGCTCGACGGGTAGAGGTGGTATTTAGATTGACATTATAAGCAATCAGAAAATCCCTAGCACCAATAACTGTTGCACCAGTTCGGGCCACTTTCTCATTAAAGTCCGTTCCACCTGCATCTGGTGCCCAATTAGGATTAGCCATTTTTTGCGCCAATCCTTCATATTCGCCAGCTCGTATATTGGCTAAGTTTTTGCGTTCAGGTCTACTAGCTGCTGCTTCATAGAGATAGACAGGGATACCCAATTCAATCCCTACTTTTTGCGCCAATTTATGAGCAAAACGAACCGTTTCTTCCATACTAATATTAGCAATAGGAATGAGTGGACAAACGTCTGTCGCACCAAATCGAGGATGTTCGCCTTGATGCTGGCGCATATCAATGATTTCGGATGCTTTTTTAATCGCTCTAAAAGCCGCTTCGATCACCGCTTCTGGCTCTCCTACAAAAGTGACTACCGTTCGGTTAGTAGCCCGACCAGGATCAACATCCAATAACTTTACGCCACTAACAGCTTTGATTTCATTCGTAATCTGTTCTATCTTGGCTAAATCTCTTCCTTCAGAAAAATTGGGAACACATTCTATAAGTTGTTTCATTATATTGGCTAGATGTATTGATTAAATAATGATAGCAAGTCTGTATAAAGACTTCCATCAATCTTAGCGTTTGCAAAAGTAGGAAATCCAAACAAAAAACTGTGGCTTTAGAACAAATTTACAGTCATAGTAATGGTGAAAAACTGAATTTGGGATTTTCGTTTCTTGATTCGACCTTATGGATTTTAGGTAAAATGTTTCAAAAATCCGTTAAGCACAAAATACTGGTAGAGACAAGGCATGCCTTGTCCTTGTCATCAAGGGAGTCAATAAATGATATACTGTCAAATCTATGTTTTGTGTAACATAAGATATTTAATGTATAATAGATGAACTCATTTTTGTTCCATTACTTACTAATGAATACTTATAAAATACTAATAAACTTTTAGTACCTTTGAGGTAGAAAAAATCAATAATGGCAGGAAATAATAAATTATTAGATCAAAACTTTCGACATTACAGAGAGGTTATTGATGGTACGTTTAAGAAACTATACCAACTAACATCTGATATTAAGAATGAGAAAATGGCCAATACAGTGGACGACATTCGTTCTAAGCTGAATGAGCCGTTTCTTTTTGTGATTGTTGGGGAGGTAAAAGTGGGTAAAAGTAGCTTTGTCAATGCACTTTTAGAGTCAGATAAGGAGGTCTGTAAGGTGGCTCCAGATCCTTGTACAGATACCATTCAACAAATTGTATATGCAGAGAAGGAATCTGTGATACCCATCAATGACTATCTTAAAAAAATTACCCTACCTGTAGATATTCTCAAGGAAATAGCTATTGTAGATACGCCAGGTACCAATACAATTCACAAGCATCATACAGAAATTACGGAACGATTCATTCCTATTAGTGATTTAATTATTTTTGTTTTTGAAGCGAAAAACCCTTATCGGGAATCTGCTTGGAATTTCTTTGATTACATCAGCAAGGAGTGGCGTAAAAAGGTCATTTTTGTCATGCAGCAATCTGATTTAATGGAACCCGATGATTTGGAGGTCAATCGCAAAGGGGTGATTCGATATGCAGAACAAAGAGGCATTCACAATCCTAAAGTATTTTCTGTTTCTGCTAAAAGGGAACAACAGGGAAATACTGCTGAGAGTGGCTTTGGTGATGTCAGAAATTTTATTCGGGAAACAGTTACAGGAGGAAATAATATCCGCCTAAAGGTACGAAGTGTATTGAGTACTTCTAAGAATATTATGGATAGTATCTGGAGTGGGGTAGAGATCAGAGAGAAGCAATTGGCGCAGGATGGTACTTTTAGGGATAAGGTTAATTCCTTATTAGCAGAAACAGGAGATAAAACACAAAAGCAGTCAGATGACTTAGTAGAAGAGTTGGTGGAGGAATACGATATTGTGATGGGGGATATTCAAAAGGAATTTCATCAGGGATTGGGTGTTTTTTCACTCATGAAAAGGTCTGTGAAATCCATTTTTTCTAAGGATGAATCTATGGAAGAATGGATTCAGAGCATTGCAGAAAGGGTGGAGGATGAGTTAAAGCCTGCTTTAGATGAGAAATTACGAGAAGGTTTGCGTCAATTTGCAGAGAGTATCAAACAAATGGCAGAGATTATTGAGAAGGAGATTAGAAAGAATGAAGCCGTTTTAAAGGATGGCGGAAATACACAACTTTTTGGAGATATTGCCAATAAACGCCAAGAAAAATTGGAGAAATTACAAGCCAATTTGACCAATTTTATTGACGATACCGAAGATTTTTTGAGTACGGATATACTAGACCGAAGTTCCTCACTAGTCCCCAATATCGCTACAGGTAGTGGTTTGGCTGTTTTGGGAGGGGTTTTGTCTGCGGTGACAGGTACAATGGCAATTGAGGTGACAGGAGGGATTTTAGCTTTGGTAGGTTTATCTGTAGTTGCTATTTTTACCCCACTACAAACCCGAAAAATCAAAAAGGAATTCCAAGCAGAGATTGATCGAGGAAGGGAGAATTTGCGAGAGGAAACGACAGAAATCCTTAAGCGATACGTGGATGAAATTCGCCTCAAAATCGACAATAATTTCCTGGAGTTCGATTCCTGGATGAAGGAAGAACAAGATAGCTTACAAGACTTGAAAGATCGGTATACAGGTATCGAGCAAGAATTTAGAAAATTAAAGCAGGATTTGGAGATATAAACTCCATCCTTTCAGTTATATATTGAAAACGGCCTCCAATTTTTACAATATTTTTGATTATTGTAGAAGTTGGAGGTTTTTTATAAGTGATGGATTAGAAATAAAGCCTATGATACCGAATTTATTTTTCACTTGTTACTAAATAGCGTATCTTGTATTAAAAAATAATCATGT
>JAHDFT010000314.1:5624-6866 GCA_020628015.1 Bacteroidota bacterium | reverse complement strand
AATAAAGGATATGGCCTAATTTATTTCTGTTCCATCACTAAGGAATAGTGATAAAATAAGTTTACAATTCCCAAGTAATGGATTGGAAATATAATGAAGATCTCCCAAGCAATTGCTATCTTAGTGATGGATTAGAAATAAAGTCAGACTAAATCATAAAGAATATGGTCGAATTTATTGCTGTTCCATCACTTAGTAGTCAATCTTCTAAAACAAATAACAACAATACATGTCTTTAATCTTCTTCCTTCTAATGACCATTTCATTGGTCTTAATAGGTCTTTTCCTATATGCCAAAAGCCAATTTTCCTTACCAGCCAGCGCAGAAGCACTCATTGATGAGGTGATCGCTGCACCAAATGATCAGGTCGTTTTTGACAAAATGCAATATGTTGAGCTTCCTGATACCAGCATTTGCTATGAGGATATTCCCTCAAAAGATCCAGATGCGGAAGTTGTTGTACTATTGCATGGATTAAGTCAAACCCTATTGAATTTCCCACCCTATTTTTGTCAACCCTTCATTGATGCAGGCTTTAGGCTCATTCGATTAGATCACCAAGGCGGAGGCGGTTCTTCTTGGGTGGATGATTGGAAATTATCGAATCCTTATGACCTGAAGGATATGGCTCGTCATGTTGTCCAGGTAATGGATCATTTAGGAGTAGAGCAATTTCATGTTGTTGGCATGTCTATGGGCGGCATGATTTCCCAGCAAATCGCCATAGATTTCCCTCAACGAGTTGCGAGTCTCACCTCCATTATGTCCTCCGCCCACACCTTTGATCCCACCTTAATCAAAGCTCCACCAAAATTTATTCTTGGATTAGTTTATTGCGTTTTAGCCTATGGAAGCAATCTTCGTTCCCTAAAAGCAAAAATGAGATTTAATCTAGTCACTAACCGATTATTGTATGGAGATGGTAGTTATCCCTATGATGATAGAGTGACAGTAGAAGCAGCACATTATGAAATCACCAAAAAGAAAGGTTATAATATCCAATCTGGGATACAACACTTCTTTGCAATTAGAAAAGCAGGTTCAAGAATAGCCGAACTCAAAAAATTAAATATCCCTTCTTTAGTAATACATGGTACTAGAGATCCCTTAGTATTATTGGAACATGGTTTGAAATGTACGACTACCATTCCTAATTGTAAAATGTTGGCTTTGGATGGTATGGGACATCATTTGCCAGAGGTGTTTAATGAGGAGATGACGAAAGGGATTATTGATTTGGT
>JAHDFT010000314.1:3349-5524 GCA_020628015.1 Bacteroidota bacterium | reverse complement strand
CCCAAACTCAACAATAAATAAGCAACAAATACCTGATTCCCCAATGGCAATATATTCCCCAAATCATACCAGCCACCCAATTGGATCATTAAAACTAAGGCAAGACTACATTTCAAAACTTCGGCGATAATGGCGATAATTGACCTATCCATCAAACTGGTATAGGCAAAAATGGAGAGGAATAGAAAAATACCACCAGCCAGAATATAGCCAAAGGAAAAATTAGGAATTTGCATAAACAAATGGAACATCAATAAATTGTGTATAACCAACTGCAAGCCAGACCATAGCAATAAGGACATAGGAATCTTTGTATCATACTTTTCAAAATTATACACATCCTTGATATAATATACTTCATCGGTCATCGCCACATCTTGCGGTCGCCAGCCTGTAGGCATAAACCATATTCTCAACTTATCATACCAACGCTTCGTTTTCCAAGCATCTTTGATTAGCAGCCATAAATGTTGAAAGTTAATAATAATTGGATTCCAAGTTTGCGCTGGTCGCCTAACCCCATAAACAGGAGGCACATCGGGCAATTCTTCCTGAAAGGTACCAAAGAGCCGATCCCAAATAATAAATATTGGCGCATAGTTTTTATCCATATACTCATCATTGATCGCATGATGGACTCGGTGGTGAGATGGGGTGACGATAATGTATTCCAAAAATCCCATTTTATCAATCAAGCGAGTGTGGTACCAGAATTGAGCAAATAGGTGGATCGGGGCCACGACAGCCACCACTTCCGCAGGAATACCAATCAAAGCCATAGGAATGTATAGGAAAAAGAAAACCGCAAATATAGAAGACAAGGGCTGACGCAATGCACAAGCCAAATTAAACTCCTCACTACTATGATGGATAATATGTCGATTCCAAAATACATTAATCACATGCTCAAATCTATGCGACCAATAGCTAGCAAAATCCTTCCCTATAAAAGCCAAAACGTATAACCACAAGGTTGACTCTATACTAAATAAGGCAATCTTATCCACCATCCAAGCATAACTAATGATAATCACCACCAATCCAAGCACATCCTTAATCACATTGGTCAAACCAGAGCTGAGGCTTGAAATGGTATCCTCTCCCCTATACACCTCTTTCCCCATTAATTTGGAGCCAATAAATTCAATCATCATTAAGAGTACAAACCCAGGAATAGCGAACATCAAAACTTGTACATATGCGTTCATAGCTTTTACATTGTGTGGTTAAGCAGACAAGACATAGATAAAAATATATTATTTTAGGGAATAAAGCAATGGTTTGGTCGTTCTTTACTAGCAATAATCTTTAAAATGTAATTGTCTATAATTTCACCAGCTCAAAAACGGCCGCTCTATTTCCTTCCTCTATCACCCTAATTAAATAAACTCCTGTTGGATAAGTAGAAAAATCAATCCTCAATGCATTTTCATTCACTTGGATGCTTGTTATTTTTTTTCCAGTAAAAGAGAATATATCTACAATTTTACTAGAATAATTGGCTGTAGAAAAAGTAAGGTGAGCAACTGAATAAACAGGATTATTATAAACAATATTTAATTCCTTTTCTTCAAAATCCTCCACATGTAAACCTATATCAGAACAATCCCCAGTTGCATTCCAAGAGTTTACAAAATCATTATAGGGCATTTGGGTTAATTTAGAAGGTGGTGGAGCTTCCCCCAATCCTTCAATCAAACCAAAAATCGTATTGTTATTGATCCTCAATGAATTGGTATGTCGAATAATGCCAGGTCTTCTGTAATCACCCATCACCTCCCAATCATTTTCTAAAGTATCAATAACAGGCAAAATAAGCACTAAAGAATCATTAATATTACCTAAATCAGCAGCAGCCATAGAAATAAGTCCATTACAATCAAAATCTGTCCCATCCCAAATCCTAATAACAGCTCTACTTTCTGTTCCCCTAAAAACCTTCATCACTTGAAAATCAATTCCGTCTTCATCTACACCGATAATTTGACCACTAACAACCAAATTATCTGGCTGATTCTCCGCAGATCGACAAAAGGACACAGACTGAAATGAACAGGCAAAAACATTGAGATTAATCAGTATAAGAAAGCAAACAAAGCCTATTAACGTCTTCATCATAATAAAGAATTTGATAATTATTTGAATTTGATTTATTGGTGATGGAATAGAAATAAA
>JAHDFT010000314.1:0-3249 GCA_020628015.1 Bacteroidota bacterium | reverse complement strand
ACTTTATTTCTAATCCATCACTTAGCAGCGTAACTTTTATTCTTGGATTCTAAGCCAATAATCCAAATATCACTCAAATTCTCCTCAATCAAAAAAACGGGAAAGGAAATTATTAGTCGGTTTTGGGGAGTTTTGTATTCATTTTTACAATTCAATAAACTCATAATCAAATACTTATACAAAAAATATTATTCGCTAAAAAATGGTAAATTCACCAATCCATCTAATTTCGATGATAATTGCCATCATTTCATATTTAATATGCTTTTGTGGCAACGAATTGTACCTCCTCCCACACAATCCCAGCTGCTCTTTCCGAAGCTCCCACCTCACCTAATAAACCATGTAATTTCGTATAATCTGCTAGTATTTTGGCTCGCTTTTTGCCTTGAGGTAACAATTGTTTCAACTCCCAGCACAAGTGATCTAATCGGCAATCATCTTGAATTAACTCTTTGATGGCCTCTCGTTCTAAAATTAAATTAACTAAAGAAATATAAGATACCTGAATCAACTTTTTTCCAATGGTATAAGATAACCATGAAGTACGGTAACAAACAACCTGTGGAACATTAAAAAGAGCTGTTTCTAGTGTTGCGGTGCCAGAGGTGACAATAGCGGCTGTTGCTTCTTGCAGGATTTCATAGGTTTGATTGTAGCGAATTTGGAGGGTGGGGTAATCCATTGTAAAGGAAGTATAGAAGGAAAATGGAAGGGAAGGGGCTGCGGCAAGTACAAACTGTAGTTGTGGAAAGAGGGGAATCAACTGTAGGAAGAGGGGCAGATGGGCTATTATTTCTTGTTTGCGACTACCTGGAAGTAAAGCAATGATCGGTTTGTGGGTGTAAGAAATGGCTTTTTTTTGTTTTTTTATTATAGATAAGTCACCATATTTTTGCACAATCGCATCTAACAATGGGTTGCCAACATAATCTACTTGCATTTGATAGTAAATTTGAAACCATTTTACTTCAAAAGGTAAAATAACCATTATTCTATCACAATATTTTCTTAACTTTGTCGCCCGTTTGCGATTCCAAGCCCAAACTTTTGGGGCAATGTACCAAATTACCTTTAGTCTAGCTTTATAAGCGTATTTTGCAACTCGAAGATTAAAACCACCATAATCAATTAAAATCAATACATCTGGTTGAATGAGGGTCAATTGCTGTTTTAATAGTTGAAAGTGCTTCCATATATCAGGAATGTGTTTGACAACTTCCCAAAATCCCATGAAAGACAAACTATTGTAATGTAGGTGTACAAGTGCTCCTGCTTTTTCCATTAAGTCTCCTCCCCAGCAATGGAATACCGCTGCTTCATCTTTTTTTTTCAATGTCTTTATCAAGTGAGCACCATGTAAGTCACCTGATGCTTCACCTGCTAAAAGAAAGTAGGTCATGGTAAATGTTATTATGATTTTCAATGTATGCCCCATCATTCTACGATTTATTTTTTAATATCCCAAATTCATTTATGACCTAAAAATGACTCTATTTGCATTTATAGTATATAGTGTTTTTTATATAGGTGAAATAAATTTCTTATTATTGTGCTAATATTTAGATTTTTTTAAATAGTGCTTAATGAAATCACTATCTATACTTATTGATAACTATGACCCTGAAAAAAAACTTAGGCATAAATATCCCTTATACTTCTTTAACTATTCCTTGAATTTGTATTGTGCAAAAGTATAATGTTTTTTTCAAGCAAACTTTTTTCAGTAGGTTCCTTAACTAAAATGGAAATAAATAATATCTATATGTGTAAGAAAATATTAATAACGTTAGTCTTTCTTTTCAGTTTATCTTTTCTATCAACTGCTCAAGACGAAGTGTTGACAGTTGTATCCTACAATCTCTTGAATTATCAATCTTCTAGTACTGGAGACAATAGGGCAACAGAGTTTGCCAATATTATGATTCATGCAAATGCAGATGTGATGTTATTGCAGGAAGTTACTAGAGATAATGGAATTACAGAGCTGGTAAACGCACTAAATGCTGCTTCGACAGCCAATTATGCAAGGGTGAGTAATTTTTATCCTGATGCAGGTGGTGATCTAGGCGAAATGCTGATTTATAATGCAGATAAATTGGGTTTTTTATATGATTTTGAAGTGAGTTCTGCTGTGCGTGATCCTAGTCATTATGCCTTATTTGTAAAAGAACCTGATTTGGCTTGTCATGAAGATACCATTTATTTGGATGTTTTTAGTGCTCACTTTAAGGCATCTCAAGGCTCTGAATCTACAAGGGTGACACAGGCAACGGATATGTTGAATTATGCCAATACACTACCTGGTAATAGAAATATTGTTTTTGGTGGGGATTTTAATTTTTATGGCCCTGATACCGACCCTGATCCTAATAATGCAGAACCAGCTTATGGAGTACTTATTGACTCAGGAGCTTCGCCTCATAATTTTACGGATGTTATCGGATCTTGGGATAAAGCCAACTCTGTTGATGTTCTTAAATTCACGCAATCTACCCGATCTTTTAGTAATTCTGGTGGAAATGGAGGGGCTACTGGTGGTTTGGATGATCGTTTTGATTTTTTATTATTTAATCAAAACATTATGAACAATACCTATAGAGTAAGCTATGCAGGAGGGTCTTATGAAGTTTTGGGTAATGATGGGCAACATTTTGATATCGCTATTATAGAAGGTCCTGCTAATAGTGCAGTACCTGCCAGCATTGCTACCGATATTTTTAATATGTCTGATCATTATCCAGTTATCGCTCAATTAAATATAGATTTCTTAGATGCTTCAACAGCAGATGCAGAGTTTACCTATCCTAATAATACTTATTGCCTAAATGGAAGCAATCCAATAGTGAACCATGTGACTGGGGTGGACGGTACTTATACCTATACTGGTTCAGGTACTTTAACAATCAATGCAACGACAGGAGAAATTGATTTACTCAATAGTACTGCTGGTACTTATACCGTTACCAATACAGTATCTACTAGCTGTGGTAGTGATGTACAGACTTTTATGGTCACACTAACCGATCTTCCTGATGCAGAATTTACCTATCCTAATGCAACTTATTGCCTGAATGCTACGAATCCAACTGTCAACCACAATACAGGAATAGATGGTACTTATACTTATACAGGTGCAGGTACTTTAACCCTTGATGCAGTAACTGGTTCAATAGATTTAGCTAGTAGTACGGCTGGCACTTATACCGTTACCAATACAGTAAGTTCAACTTGTGGTAATGATGTGGA
>JAHDFT010000313.1:4356-6873 GCA_020628015.1 Bacteroidota bacterium | reverse complement strand
AGGATTCGTTGTGCCTGGAATAATGTCCTGTTGTCGGGCATCTATTTGTCCTAGACTGTATAAAGGTAAAAGTAAGAGTACTATAAGCAGTTTATACATGTTGATGTGTTTTTTTTACAAGGATACAAAAATACCAAATTATTTTTTCCTAAGCAGTATTCTAAGGGGTAAAGCGATGCCATTTACACTTTCCTTCAACTAGTTTCTTCCATTTTCGTTTAAAAATCCATCATTTGTGCTTCACTAAAACCATATAAACTCTGAATATAGACATTAATCCCTTCCAATTGCATCAAATAATCATTAAACTCAGGTGTTCCAAGATTGGCATATACTGGACTTGTACCCACTTGAAGCAATACATTCTCATACTCTTCAAATAAAGTATTGCCCTTATAAGCCAAGCCCTGTAACCACATCTTCATCGCTATCCAATTGGTATTCAAGCTTGTTGTATCTTGTGTAGATTGTAGGTTCATCATATCATTTTTGACTGCATTAATATAATGTACCGCATTAGCTGCACTTGCTTTTTCCCAAGTAAAAGACAATCGCTCCACAAAATGACTGAGTGTATCTTTTTTGGAAGTAATGGCGGTTCTTCCTTCAAGAAAATAGATAAAAAGAGAGTCGGTAAACAAGGGTTCCCCTAATGCTCGATTTACCTCATCTCGTTCAGCCGCCATTTGCATTAGTGGAAAGGCATATTCAAAGGTAAAATCAATCTGCCCATCTCCACTACTATCTTTATATAATTGTTCATTATTAGCTATATCTCCAATATCCCATGCCCCCCAAAAAGCAGGCATTCCCAGATAACCAAAAGCCAAATCCCAATCATGTTCTCGTGCAGTATAACTTTGGGAAGTCACATTAGTTGAATTATTGCTACTAAATATATTTTCCACCAGTTGGATACCTTCTTGATAACATACACTAGTTAATAAACCATGATACAGCATGGAGCTAAGGTCAATATTTTCATCTGTATATAAGGCTGTTCCTGTTATTCCTTGCTCGTAAGCTCTATTACTTATGGTATCAATTGCCGCCTGAAAAAGACTTCGATCCCCAAATTGATTAGACATTTCTGCCGAAAGACTTCGGGCAGTAGGATTGATGGTATTATAATTTGTTACAACGGGACTAGGACTGGTTGTGGTCAAAATGGAGAATAAAGGTGCGGTTTCTGCAAAACGGCTATCTAGTTGAAACACACTTGCTGTATCTATACTTTGATTGGCTAATCCTTGAATCATGAGTGGAATATCTTGTATCAATAATTGTTGAACTATTGGCTCTGAATAATCCACCGTACTCTGCCCTACCCGACTAAAGGTATATTGTGCAGGTGTAGAGAGTTCAAAAATACAAGTATCTGCAATAAATGCATCAGGATTAAAATTGAGGGCAGTCGGATCGGTACATCCTACTTCTCTTTTAATACAAGCGGTCATCATTACTAATACTAATAGGATACAGATATGGTAAGTGGTGTTTTTTATTGACATATATTGATCCATTATACACTATCTTTAATTTTCCCTGCTATCAAACCATCAATTGCTGCTTGATAGACATTCCCCATCTTAAATCCATTATTTTCAATGACTTTGGTCAAAATGGATTTAAAATGAAAAGCAATAGACCCTACAAAATGAACGGGTATTTGCTTTTGATCTTCAAATTTAGTTAAATGATTGGAAATATAGGCTTGGAAACAATCGCTAATCAATTGGGAGATGTGCGGATTTTGTTGATTTCGATGTAGAAAAGGAGCAAATTCTGCTAGAAATTGTTTGGGATTGGGCATCCTGTACACCTGATCTAGTATATCAGACTTAGAAAGGTGGTAGCTTCGTTGCAAGTCATCGTGAATTTCTTGGGGTAATTGTTGGTAGAGATAATGTCTTAATAATGCTTTTCCTAAATAACTACCGCTTCCCTCATCTCCTAGGATATAGCCTAATGCTGGTGTGCGTTGATGAAGGTCGGTTCCGTCGTAGTAACAAAGATTAGAGCCTGTTCCTAAAATGCCAACTAATCCTGCATCTGTGTTGCAACAGGCAATTGCAGCAGCTTTCAGGTCACTTTCAACAATAATCTCAGCATTGGGAAAATAGTTTTGTAGAAGGGTATGCATCTTATAATCGTAGGGCGGTGTACAACCTGCTCCATAGAACGCTAGTTGGTTAATCAAATGAGGGTCTTGTCCGTCTTCTAGCGCAGTTGTTAAATACTTTTGAATGGTTTGAGCATCTTGTGAAACAGGGTTCAAGCCCTTGCTTTCCCAACGTTGTATTAATTGACTGGTTTCTGGATGAAAACAAATCCAAGTAGTTGTGGTGGCACCACTTTCGGCAATGAGCTGCATAAGGATATTTGATTTTTTAGTAGGCTACGCTAAGTAAATCGTAAACTAAGTAGTCAGTAGACTTTCATTTCCAAATGCAAATATCAGAAAAGTTTTTGAGCCAGCCTGTAATCTGGCTCAACATTTTTTATAGTAGCTTAGTA
>JAHDFT010000313.1:0-4256 GCA_020628015.1 Bacteroidota bacterium | reverse complement strand
TTTTTCTTTCCTTCTTCCCAGCTAGGCATGGTACCATCAGGGTTGGGTAAAAGTTGTGTGGTAGAATTACCCACAATAACAATCTCTCCACTAAAAGTCTCAATCACCTCCGCAGCTTTCTCAAAGACCCCTTCTCCACAAGTACGCTCCCATGTAATATTCCCTTCAAGATCTGTCTTAATCACCCACATACTACCATCTTCTGGTCTACTAGACCCATAAGAACCAGCCAATAAATAGCCCCCCTCATCGGACTTGATCAGGCTATACACTTCATCTGTTCCTTTAGCACCAAAGGTTTTCTGCCATTGTATTTTTCCTTTTTTATTAACCTTCGCCAACCATGCATCACTCTCAAATACACTTCCTTTAGGCATGATTAGCCCTGCAATAATCATAGAGCCATCATCTAATAACTCTAGGGAGTGGGCAATTTCTGCTTTCGATTTATGTCCTACTGCCCGTTTCCACTTGACTTGCCCATTCATATCTGTACAAATCAACCAGCCATCTTCTGATTGAGATTTTTTGAATCTAGTATTGGCAATTAAAAATAAATCACCATTTTCTCCTTCCTTTATATCCGCTACATTCACCATATTTTCAGAAGGAATGGTTCTATTCCATATTTCATTCCCATCTCTATCCACATTAATCATCCAGATATAGTAGTTAAGTGAAAACTTAGGCACCCCATTCACAATTAGCTTAGAAGATTCCATTTTGGTGCCACAAATAATATAAGTTTTGTCTTTCAAAGGAATCAAAGAACTAGCAGATTCTGCTTTAATTCCACCAAAAGTCTTATTCCACTCCATATTTCCCTTTTCATCCACCTTAATCAACCAAATATCCGAATTACCAGCCCCTTTAGACTTTGTATTACCTAGCAACATATAGCCTGCATCATCTGTACGTTCAATATCTTTCACATGTTCATCTTCTTTCCCTCCAATGGTCTTATCCCACTCCATATTTCCTTCAGAATCTGTCTTAAACAACCAAATATCTGTTTTACCAGAACCTTTGGAGTCAGTATGCCCCGCCATAATGTAGCCTCCATCAGCAGTTGGCATGAGGTCATAAATATATTCTTCTTTATCTCCGCCATATGTCTTTTGCCATATAACATTAGGAACATTTGAATCTATACTATCTTGAGCAAAGTTATATATGGGTAATAGTAATAAAGGTAATATAAACAATAATTGACGCATATAAAATAGCATTTTAGGTTATTAAGGCAATGATGTTATAACATTGAATGAACACATCATTACAATAATTACTCAACATATAAGAAGAGTAATTAGTTATTTGCTTTTCAATATATATTAAATCATATTCTATCTTTATATATGCATGATTACATATCCTTTCTAGGGTATAAAAATAAAATATGCAATAAAATTTCTAATTCAGGGTCGTTTCTTAATCATTCATAATGAGTAAGTTACAATCAGGAAAGTTCTGTGTGTAATAATTGAAGGGTACATGTTCTATTTTCAAATCCATATTTGGAACTCCATTGGTAGCTTCTTGAAGTTTATGATTTTTTATGAGTAATGTATCGTTATTATTCATAAAAACTAAAGCTACTGAGCATATAATAATATAGGTTTTACTCCTTTTAGAAAGATTATATTAGTAATAAAATTTTGGCAGATCATTAGTACACTATAATGGGAACCTGAATAAGTGGTTCACCCAAACAATTATAAATTATACAAATTAGCAATTAGGCGGCAACATAGGCATTAACGCAGTAATATTAGTTTTGTGATTATGTGCATTGGATTTCTAGTGTTAAAGAGCGTCTATTCATAAACTGAAGCATGAATTCCTAAGTGTCTCACAAAATAAGAAGGATTAGTAAAGAAAACAAAATCTTTATAAGAAAAAAATAAATAAATTTAAAATGAGTTTGCATTACCTGATTAAACTGACTGTTCCTTTACTATTTAATTGTTCCAATTGCCTATTCTGAAAACTTAAACTGTAAATGTATACCCCTACTGGTAGTATTTCATTATTTAATCGTCCATCCCAGCCATCCTCTATATTATCTGTTTTAAAAATAAGTTGCCCCCAACGATTGTAAATCGACAATTCATAACTTTCAATTTGCTGGACATTTTGAATGATAGGACGAAAAATATCATTGTATTGATCATTATTTGGAGAAAATGCAGTAGGAAAATGTAGAACTGGATCTATCGTTGTAACAGTCAATGTAATTTGACTGGTGGTAACACAAGCATCATCAAACTCCACCTTGACGGTATAAGTTGTTGTTGTTTCTGGTCTAGCTGTAGTTATCAAACAAGTCGGACAATCTAAAGCGGTTGTTGGAGTCCAAGTCACCGCCCGAATATTATCCTGATTAACCACCGCTTCTAAAAGAACACTATCCCCCAATAATAAGCTCTGATCTGCTCCTAGTGAAACACTATAGTCAGGTAATGCATCAATGGTAAAAGGCAACTCGACAAGACATCCAGTAGCATCTTGAATTGTATAGGTATACTCCCCTTCCCTCAAATCATCAAATAAAGGCTCACTCTGGAAAACTCCCTCATTTAAAGCATATAGATAAGGAGCCTGCCCACCGCTTACCACTACACTTACATTCCCAAATAAACGCCCAGCAGGACAATCTGGTTGATTGATGGTGAGTTCTGGGGTAAAACTGGCTGTTCCATTGAGGGTAAATGAGTCACTAATGCCACAATCTTGCCCATCCGTTACCGTAATGCCATAAGTTCCAGCCGCTAGAGCTGTAAATAAGGGGCTATTTTGTGGAGGATAGCTTTCCAGAATATAAGTAAAAGGAGCTTGTCCACCTGTAATATCAATCTCCAAACGTCCATTATCCAGCCCGCAACTGGCTGCTGTAAAATTATCCAGATTTAATTGCAAATCATTTTCCTCTATAATGCTTGCAGAATGAACGGTTTTGCAACTGTTAATGTCTGTGACAGTTACCGTATAAAAACCTACTTCGAGTCCGTCAACATAAGAGCTATCTGGCTGTGCTTCGGCAAGGCCTGTACTCCATTCAAAGAAAAAAGGTGATACGCCATTACCTTGCGCTGTAATCCTTCCCTTATCACCTGTTCCGCATTGTGCATGACTAATACGTATATCAGGTGACTGGCAACAAGTCAAAACAGCTTTAAAGGAAAAATCAGCATCCGCAGCACAATCACTACTACTAGTGGTAATCCCTGTTTCTGAATCTGCAAAATTGAGGAATTGGATACTCAAATCTTCTCCTTCTATACCTGGTGGGCAGGAATTTTTGGTACTGATGGTAAAACAAAATTCCCAGTTGCAATTGCCTCCATTAGGGTTATCGCCATAATTATTACCAGGGTTAGCATCCAAAACCACATCTGTTTCTGAAGATTCTATGCTATCGTAGAAAAATCCTGGTCCTTGTACGCCCGTTGCCTCCGCATTTTTTTCATTGGTACTAATCACCGATTCATACCAAGCCCAATTCCCTGCCCCATCACAACTCTTCACCGCTTCAGGAACAATCGTTGACACATCCCAAGCAGACCCAAACTGTGGTACGATGCCATGTAACCAATCAAAACCGCCTAGAAAATAGTTGTCAATAGCGAGGCAAAAACGAACTGTTTGATTCGGAGCATAAGTTCCTCTACTTGGTGGTACATCTATTGCTAAACGTTGATTTCCGATGCAACTTAAATTTTCTGCGGCATAATTTTCTAGGCAAAAATCAAAGTTTCCTTGATCATTGAGTCCTGCGCCACTAATTTGTAACCAGTAATTTTGTCCAATCGTCAAGCTAATCGCTGATATAGCTAAGTTGACCCCTTGTTCTATCCAACAATCTCGTCCTATTAATGTCGAACAATCTCCCTCATACAAGGCAACTACTGTTGTTGTCAAACTTCCTTCAAGGCTCATGTCTAGCCACTCTTTTTCTGCGGTGAACTGAAACCAAACATCTGCGGCTGATTGGGGCATTTCCTGTTCTCCTTGACAATTTCCTACGCCAATATAGGGCAATTCGCCTTGTGCTTCAGTATTTGTTCCACTAATACACACTTTTGGTGCGCTTGTTGAGAACGCTATTTTAGTAGCCTCCTCACAAATATCATTCATTACCTGTCCCCACAAATTGAGAGGTAAAAAAAGCCATAGAAATAGACTCTTTAGGATATATTGCTTTATTTGTTTTTTGTACATGTTCAATTAGACGTTTCCCGTCACTTTAGTAGTTG
>JAHDFT010000312.1:4920-6874 GCA_020628015.1 Bacteroidota bacterium | reverse complement strand
AATATTCTTTTTTAAGTGATGGATTAAAATATAGTTACAAGTTATTTTTAATCCATCACTTAAACTTAAAAAATTGGTAAGACTGAAAACTAGATGGAAGGGAAATGTAATTGAGTTTTTCTATAAATTAACTGCTAGGAAGCTACATTGGTCATTTGTAATTGTAATAATTCTTGGTAAATGCCTTTATCTTTCACCATCAATTCGGTATGGCTTCCTTCCTCTACAATTTGTCCATTATCAATCACATAAATGCGGTCTACTTCTCTGATGGTAGCCAAACGATGAGCGATGATAATCGTTGTTCTATTTTTCATTAATGCATTCAAAGCATCTTGCACCAAACGCTCAGAAACAGCATCTAATGAGCTGGTTGCCTCATCCAAAATAAGAATAGAAGGATCTTTGAGGATAGCTCTAGCAATAGCCACTCTTTGTTTTTGTCCACCAGATAATTTGACTCCTCTTTCTCCTACTAAGGTATCCAATTTTTCAGGAAAAGAATTGATAAAAGACCAAGCATTGGCTTTTTTGGCAGCATCAATCACCATTGCTTCATCTGCATTTGGATTACCATAAAGAATGTTTTCTTTAATTGTCCCACCAAATAAAATGACCTCTTGTGGTACCACACCAATCGTTTTTCGCAATTGGGAAATATTCAGTTCATTAATCGCTTTATTCCCGATGCGAATACTTCCCTTATCCAAGTCATACATTCGCATCAATAATTGAATAATCGTAGATTTACCTGAACCACTATGCCCTACCAATGCTACTTTTTGCCCTTGTTGGATGTTTAGATTGATTCCTTTGAGAATAGTTAAATCAGGTCTAGTTGGATAGGTAAATTGTACATTTTGATAAGTAATATCTCCTTGTATGACTTCTTTTATATGTGTTTGGTCTAAGTCTACCTCTGCTGTTTCTTCTAGTAATTCACTAATGCGTTCTGAAGCACCAATTGCTTTTTGAAATTCCCCGTAAATATTCCCAACTCCACTAATAGAGGCACCAATAAAGAAGGTATACAATACAAAACGGATGAGTTCTCCAATCGTCAAAGTACCTGCTTGCACCATATTGAAGCCTGCCCATAATACAAAAATAATTCCTCCAAATACGGCAGAAATTAGGAAGGTGACAAATAAACCTCGATATTTGGCTGTTTTCAAGGCTTTTCCAACCACAAGGTCCATTAAATTGTTATATCGTTGGATTTCGTATTTTTCATTGGTAAACGCTTTAACTACTTGAATGGATTGTAGGGTTTCTTCTACAACCACATTTGTTTCTCCTAGTAAATCTTGTGTTTCTCTGGATAATCGACGAATGAAGCGTCCGAAAAACATAGCAGCGATAATGGCAACAGGAAAAGTAGATAGCATCACCAAAGTCAATTTTACAGATGTAAAACCGATGATGATTACGCCAGTAATAAGGGTAATGATTTGACGGAGTAATTCGGCTAGATTGATGGATAAAGCACTTTGCAATTTAGACACATCTGCGGCCATTCGACTGATCAATTCTCCTACCCTTCTTTTTTCAAAAAAGGCTATTGGTAAACTGATAAGTCGGCTATACAATGATGTTCTTATATCTGCCATTGCTTTCTCGCTTACTATGGCAAAGGTGATGATTCTAAAGTAAGAGAAAATACCCTGTGTCAAGAGGATCAACATTAAGATGATTCCGATATAGTTGATACTAATTTCAATTTCTCCTAATGCGGCATCTGCCAACATACTCGCCAAATATGGAAAGGCAAGTGAGGTTGCAGTAGAACCAAATAGAAATAGCAAACCAATTGCAAAATACCATTTATAAGGAAGCACATATCGAAAAATGCCTAGTAAATCTTTTAGCCCTTGTTGTAGGCTAGGAGGCTGATTTTTTGATACTTGATTTTCAATGCTCATACTTACATATTATTGTTTCAAACCGAATTTTG
>JAHDFT010000312.1:0-4820 GCA_020628015.1 Bacteroidota bacterium | reverse complement strand
AAAAATACTACTTAAAAGGAGTTACATAAAAGCGATTCTTTATGTACCTTTGCAGGTCTTTTAGGTACTACCCAATTATGTGATGGGTTTGAAATAAAGTCAGCCAAAATAGACTTTATTTCTAATCCATCACTATACAAATAATACATATCCTATGAATAATTTATTCCTATTTTTAGCTCTCTTTGTAATCACTTTATTAGTAGCTTGTGATCTTAAGGGTAAAACAAGTACAGCTCAAAAAGAACCAGTCAAAGCAACAACAGGAGCTGCGACTGCTCAGGCGAGTTCTACTAAAGATAATACCACGCCTCCTGCACCAGCAAGTAAAGGGACTGGTGTTGAGGTCAAAAAAATCAACCCCAATCAAAAATCGTTTCGAATTGCATTTTATAATGTAGAAAATCTCTTTGATATTTATGATGACCCAACTAATGATGGGGATAATGAATATTTACCAGGAACAGAAAAAAATTGGAGTAATGAACGCTATCAGAATAAACTGGATCAACTAGGACGAGCGTTATTAGAACTAGGAGAAGGAGAAGCTCCTGTATTAATTGGTTTGAGCGAGATTGAAAATGCGATGGTGATGCGAGATTTAAGCAAGCGATTTACAGGTGAGGAATTTGGCTGGGTACAATATGATTCCCAAGATAAAAGAGGGATAGATGTCGGTTTGCTTTATAATAAAGCCGTTTTTACCCCTAAAGAGAGTGAGCCATTAACGATAGATTTTAGCTTTGAAAAAAAGGAATATACGTCTAGAGATATTTTGTATGTTAATGGGGATTTTAAAGGAGAAAGTATTCACCTATTTGTTTGTCATTGGCCTTCTCGTAGAGGTGGGCTAGCTGTCTCAGAACCTAGAAGAGTCGCTGCGGCAAAAGTCACTCGTCAAAAAATTGATGCGGTCTTAGCTAAGGATGCAGATGCCAAAATTGTCTTAATGGGAGATTTTAATGATGAACCTAATAATAAAAGCATGGAACGCATCCTAAAAGCCGCATTAAGTCCAGATAACTTGAGCAAAGGGGATTTGTTCAATGCAGCTCATGCTATAAATACATCAACAGTTGGAACTTATAATTATCAAGGACAGTGGAATATGTTGGATCAAATTGTTTTTTCTAATGGTCTATTAAATGCTCAAAAAGGGCTTTCTACTTCTGCCAATTCAATGGGTATTTATAAGGCTGATTGGATGTTGTATACCGATAAAAAACATGGTAAACGCCCTAGTAAAACCTATGGTCGATCTAAATATTATGGTGGAGTGAGTGATCATTTGCCTATATATATGACCGTAGAAATAAAGTAGATAATACCCAACACTCATTATTAATTTTACTAAAATTCCTTATATTTGATATTTTGAACATCAGCTAATTTTATTTTTTACCTATAAAATCAATCAATACCTTGTCCTAATGAGTAATCCCAATAAAAAATTATTACAAGTTTTCGCCCACTATTATCATAGTATGGGTATGAATATTCTTCCCGTTTATCAGTACAGAAATGAAGAAGGCAAATTGCTTACCTCCCCTTTTAGGGGAGCTAAAGCCCTTCGATCAGAACGACAATCTTTTGGTGACTTATTGGACATCAAATGGGAGAAATGTGTAGGTATTGGTAGTGTTTGTGGTTATGATAATTGGCGATGTTTGGAATTTCAAAATAGTGAAGACATTGACTTCATTCGTCAACTCATGCAAAAAATGGGTTTAGCCACAGATTATCCTTGGCTGTTGTCTCATCGCAAAAAGAAAGGTTGCCAATTGTGGTTCAAAACTAATAATGCAGTCTTTCCTTTTAAAAAAGCAAGATGGGTTTTCCAACCTTTGAAAATGTATGAAAGGTATTTTGAGAAATTGTATTTATATTGGGAACGCACTCCCAAACTTCCTGTAACGCTCAAAGTACATGTTCAAGATGAAATCACCACTTTCAAGCATTTTCCTAGAGAATTTCCAGCGATTGTTGATACAGATACACTAAAAGCAGTCATCGAACAGCTTTGCATTATGCCAGAAGAATCAACTCCTGCGATTGTAGCAGATGATGTATTGGAAGAAGAAAATGAAGCAATAAATGAAGAAGTAAAGCCTGTTATTAACCATTATTTGGTCTTAAATTTAATTTTAAATCAGGCTCCTATAACCAAAGAGGAATCAAAACTTGTAACCGTTGGAGGTGTAAGGCCTGTAACAAAGAAAATTACTTCTAAAGAAATACAGTCTACAGCTATTGTAAAAATAGCTTGGGCTATTTATGATAAATCTGGACAATTTATCCATAAAAAGCAATACTTGATCAAACCCAATGCTAATGCTACTATTCATGAGAATATACTCCAAAGATTAAAAATAAGTCAGGAGGAAGCAGCAAAAAATGGATATAGCTTAAAAAATGTTCTAAAAAAGTTATTGGAGGAATTGAATGATACTTCCACAATTATTTCACATGGCTTACATGACAAATTAAGCTTATTAGAGGAAGCAGGAAAAAAAGCTAAAATTGACTTTGCTTTTGATCAAAAAAAGCAAATCTGTACAGAAGAAAGAGGCTTAAAATATTGTGGAGTGCTTAAAATTCATGGCTATGATGCGCCAAATTTAAATGAATTACATAAAAAATTATACTTTTACCAATTCTCCCCAGAATTCTACAAAATTCCTAAGTCAGAAACCATAATAGAAGAACTGGATTTGATGGCTACTTGTTTCTGGGAAATGAGACGGCAATTACTCGCATAAATCACTTGCCTAATCTAATATTGACAAAGATCCAAATGCGTCGTATTGCTTTAGGAACAGTCAAAAATAAGTTTACACATTTCCCTAGGAACGAGTGAAAAATAATTATACAAATTTTGGTTAGGGAAATTTATCACTAGAAGAGGCAAAAAACATAGGCGATGCAGTGCCGCAGCGAGGCTTTTTAACGAAGTATAGGGGTAAATTTATCAATCAAAATAGTACAATTATTTTTTGACTGTTCCCTAATCAAAATTAGAAGTTCATTTTTCTACTTGTTCCTAAAATATTTGTAGCCATATCAATCCCCAATTGATATGTTCCAATGAAAAAAATAAGCCTCTTATCGTTTTGCTTAGTGTTGAGTATCCATCTATATGGACAAGAAAGCACTTATAAACAAGTATATACTATTTTAAAAAATAATTGCGCTACTTGTCATGGAGGAACTAGTCCAGCAGCAAAGTTGGATTTAAGTGGAGATGCGGCAACTGTTTACCAAGCTCTAATAGCACAAGAGTCAGTAAATCCTTATGCAAAGGAACAGGGTTATCAATTGGTAATGCCTGGTTATCCTGATCGTAGTTTTTTATATCGCAAATGCAATAATGACCTCTACCCTTCTGCTACTTTAAATAAAGAAGAAGGCCAAAGGATGCCTTCAAGTGGTGCGCCAGCACTAGCAAAAGAAGACATAGAACTCATTCGTCAATGGATTCTATTTGGCGCACCAGAAACCGAACAGGTTGTTGATCCTGCCTTAATCACCGCTTTTTATAATGGAGAAGGTTTAGAAAGACTAGAACAGCCTCCTGTACCTGATCCCACAGAAGGATTTCAAGTATATATGGGTCCTGTATTTTTGGCTCCTGGTCAGGAATATGAATATCACAAAAAACATGATCTCCAACTCGAAACAGCAGTAGAGGTAAAAGGATTGGATATACTCATGAATGAGTCCTCCCATCACTGTGCTTTATTCAAATACAATGAGGATGCGCCACCTAAATTTAGCCCCGAAATCCGTCCTGTCAATTCTCTTTTAGATAATTTCGATTATTTTTTTGAAACCACTTTCATCGTCAATTCCCAATATCCATCCTTTGATTTAAAATTACCAGAAGGAACTGCTTTTTTCTGGGATGCAGGCACTCATATTGACCTCAATTACCACATCAAAAATTACAGCAATACAGGCATTCTAGCGGCTGAATTTTACCTCAATATCTATACACAAGAAACAGGAACAGCGGAATATGAGATGTTTTCTGAAACGATTAACTATGGTGGGTCTAATCCTTTCGCATTGAGTATTGATAATAATGGTCAGGATACTACCTTTATCCTAGAACATTTCCTAGAAGATCAAGAAGAAACTCGCTATTATTGGTTGATGCAAGGGCATACACATCAGACAGGTGTGGACTATGATATGTTTATGCGAAATGCAGATGGTAGTAAGGGAGTGCAAGTGTATGAAGGCTTTTTTGATGCTACTTATCAATTTGATCAAGGTTATTGGGATTATGCCCACCCTCCTTTATTGCAAAATAATCCTTTACTCAAAGTAGAGATGGAAGATGGCTTGTTGATGGAGGCTACTTATAATAATGATACAGATAAAAAATTGTCTTTTGGTTTGACTACTGCTGATGAAATGTTTGCAGGTTATTTATTGTATACTTTGGGGCGACCTAAAACGACTAGTACTGAAGGCATTGATGAACTCCTATCTACTACTTGGCAAATTTCCCCAAATCCGACCAATCAGGATGTTGTTAGCATTCATTATGAAATTTCACAAACAGCAAGGATTGAACTACAACTTTATGATATGTTAGGTCGTTCGATTCAAGTAATCCAAGCACCAAAGATTCAACAAGTGGGGCAATATCAAACTTCCTTTACTTGTAGTCATTTAGATACTGGGCTTTACTTCTTGGAATTGCTTGTTGATGGCAAAAAATCGGTTCAGAAATTATTGATTCAATAGGCTTGTCCTTTCTCTTGCAATCCTTAAAATATATTTATGACTATTTTTCTTATTGGTTTTATGGCTTG
>JAHDFT010000311.1 GCA_020628015.1 Bacteroidota bacterium | reverse complement strand
TAATTAAGGTAATTATGACACAAAAAGAGTAAAAACATGACAGTTTGGCGGCTTAGTCAAGCATGGAATAACATTTGAGTTGGGACTGTGCGTATAAAAAGAATTATTAAAAAAATAAAACCTGTTTGTAGTTCATCAGTAAGGGTAGCAGACAATGATTAGATCCAAAATCCATTCCTTCCTTTATTGAAACTATAAAAAAAGCGTAAATCTATGGAAAAAGGAACCATTAATGTGCAGACGGAAAATATTTTTCCGATCATCAAACGATACTTATATTCTGACCAAGAGATTTTTTTAAGAGAATTGGTCTCTAATGCAGTCGATGCGACTCAAAAATTGAAAACCTTGTCTTTGCGTGGTGAAGTTAAAGGGGAATTGGGTGAATTATTGATTGAAGTAGCAGTCGATAAAGCAGCAAAAACGCTGACTATTAGTGATAGAGGGATTGGAATGACCAAAGAAGAGGTTGAAAAGTACATTACTCAAATTGCATTTTCTAGTGCACAAGAATTCCTAGATAAGTACAAGGATAGTGAACAAGCTATTATCGGACATTTTGGTCTAGGTTTTTTCTCTGCTTTTATGGTGGCTGATAAAGTGGAAATCCAAACCAATTCTTGGCGAGAAGATGCTCAAGCGGTAAGATGGATTTGTGATGGTAGTACAGAGTATGAAATTGGGGAAGGAGATCGAGCTACTAGAGGTACAGACATTATCTTACATGTTGGGGAAGAGGCTGCTGAGTATTTGGAAGATAGCAAAATTGAGGAGTTATTAACCAAATATTGTCGTTTCTTACCTGTAGAGATCAAGTTTGGGACTAAGACGCAAACCATACCTGCTCCTGAACCTAAAGAAGGGGAAGAAGCAGAAGAGCCACAAACTTTTGAGGTTGATAATATCATCAACGATCCTAAACCTGCATGGACTAAAAAGCCAAATGAGCTAGAACAGGAAGATTATATCGCTTTCTATCGTCAATTGTATCCTTACGCACCAGAGCCATTATTCTGGATTCACCTCAATGTCGATTATCCATTTAATTTGACAGGTATTTTATATTTCCCAAAAACAAAGAATCAAAACTTTGAGGTACGTAAAGATCGCATCCATTTATACTGTAACCAAGTATTTGTAACGGATCAATTAGAGCAAATTGTCCCTGATTTCTTAATGATGTTGCATGGGGTAATTGATTCTCCAGATATTCCTTTGAATGTTTCTAGAAGTTATTTGCAGAGTGATCCAGAGGTAAAGAAAATCAATAAATACATCTCGAAAAAAGTAGCGGATAAGTTAGGCGAATTATTTAAAAATGATCGTCAAAACTATGAGGAGAAGTGGGAGCATATCAATATTTTGGTGAAGTATGGTATGATCACAGATGATAAATTCTTTACTCGTACTCAAAAAATCTGCTTGGTAGAGGATGTGGATGGTAAATTGTATACGGTTGAAGAATTTACTGAGGCAGTAAAAGAGCAACAGACCAATAAGAATGGAGAAACGGTATTCCTTTATGCAACAGGGGATGAGGATCAACATGCTTTCATCCAATCGGCTAAGGATAGAGGTTATAAAGTCTTGAAATTTGATACGATTTTAGATCCTCACTTCATCAATCACATGGAGCCGAAATTGGAGAAGGTGACATTTAAGCGTGTGGATGCAGATACCATTGATAATCTAATAGAAAAAGAGGACAAAATCGAGTCTGCATTGACTGATGAGCAGCAAACGACTGTGAAAGAGATGTTTAATGGTGTGATTACTAGCGAATCGGCTATTGTTGAGATAAAAGCGATGAGTCCTACTGATCGTCCTGTATTGATTACTCGTCCAGAATTCATGCGTCGAATGAAGGATATGGGTAATATTGGTGGTGGTTCTCCTTATGGGCAGATGCCAGATATGTATCATGTATTGATCAATGGTAATCATCCTACGGTGAATAGCTTATTGAATGAGGAAACTGCTCAAGAAGCTAAGGATCAATTGGCGAAACAGCTTTATGATCTTGCTTTGCTACAACAAAATATGTTAAAAGGGGCAGATTTGACCAACTTTATCAATCGTAGTATTGAATTAATGAAGTAAACTTGCCTAAACTGGCTTAATACTTGAATAGGGTTTGTCGTATAGTTTTTGCTATATTGCAAACCCTATTCGTATTTTAATTAATATAGATATACACGAAACATGTCGTCCTTTAAACTAGATTTTATTGGTATTGGTGCAGCTAAATCAGGCACCACTTGGCTGGCAGATAAACTTCGAGAACATCCACAGATTTTTATTCCTGAATTAAAGGAACTGGTCTATTTTAATGCTTATTTGAGTCGAATGCCTGGTACTAAAAATCCAGAATTTGAAAAACCTTTGGATTGGTATCATGATTTTTTTAAGGAAAGTAAGGAGGGCATGGTCAATGGAGAAATTTCAGTGGAATATTTGATTAATGAAAATACAGCTCAAAGTATTTATGAGTACAATCCTAATGTGAAAATACTAGCGATTTTGCGTTATCCACCTAAGCAATTGTATTCCTTGTATTTGTATTTGGTGCAAAGGGGAGTGCTTAATTATCCTTCTTTTGAAAAAGCCATAGAAAAACGACCTGATTTATTTTTAGAATATCATTACCATCGTCATCTTTCTCGTTTTTATAACATTTTCCCTGCTGAAAATATTAAAGTCTTATTATTTGATGAGCTAAAAAAAGATAATCAAGCTTTTTATAAGGAGGTATTGGATTTTTTGGGTGTGGATGAGATTTACCCTGAATCTTTGAATAGTAAGTCTAATGAGACGAAGGAGCCGAGGGTGAAATGGTTGAATTATATGATTCAAAATACTCGTCAATTCATTACTCGTTATCGAATGGAGTGGCTATTACCTGTCTTGCGTTATAGTGGGATTTTGCCTTTGGGCATGTTGATTCGAGATAAACTGAATGTGAAAAAAATGACTAAAAAAGAACCCTTACAAGCATCTACAGAAGCCTTTCTTAAACAACATTATTTAGAAGATATAAAATTATTAGAAGGCTTGATTGATAAAGATTTGTCTGCTTGGACCAATTAGAAATGGTAAGCTTATTTTATCATTCTTCCTGTGGCATTTTCCATTCAGGTTGTACCTTAAAAGACAAATCATCTTGTGGTTTTATTTCAATATCTTCTCGTAAATCATCCAACATCAATAACATCTTCTTATAAACGTCTGGATAATCTGTCTGTACATTTTTTGTCTCATAAGGATCTTCCTTTAAATGAAATAACTCTCTATTGATTAATTTCCAATCCTTGCTGACAATCGCATTAGGAGCCAAATAAAAATGACGATCTTCAGCTGTAGCTAAATCTTCTGTATACAAAGCATTCTGCAAACTTTGCCCATCATAGGTTTTCAATTGCCCTTCTGGTAGTTCTGATTGAACGATTTCTTGTAGTGTAGGTAATAAATCTACATGTCCTACCACCTGATCAATCCGTTTTCCACCTGTCCAGCCACCTGCTGGCCAATGAATCGCTGCTGGCACCCTCACTCCTCCCTCATAATAAGCAATTTTTCCTGCACGCAATGGTTTATTCAAAGCACCATTCGTTTCATCTCCTCCATTATCACTCAAAAAAATCACAATCGTATTGTCTCTAATGCCTTTGCGATCTAGCGTTTGCAGAATATGTCCTATATTTTGATCCATATTCGATACCATACTTGCATAAGTCTGCCGCTTAGAATTTCCTTTACCATAGTAAAACATACTTCCTTTATCCTTGAATAATGGTTGATTAGGATCAAATCCATTTCGTAGTAAATCCTCCTCTTTTGCTTGAAGTAGCGTATGTGGCGCATTAAAAGGTACATAAAGGAAAAATGGACTTTCTTCCTCCGCAGACTCCTCAATAAATCGCACTGCTTCATTGGCAATCAAGTCTGTGGAATAGCCTCGATCATAGCAAGTTTCATAATTGCGGTGCCAATCTCTTTCGAAGCGGCGCATTTGGGTAAAATAATTAATCATATCCCCATAATGCCCATAGAAATAACTAAAACCATGATTTAAAGGATGGTATTTAACATGAGAATGCCCCAAATGCCATTTCCCAATACAAGCCCGATTTTTATAGCCTGCATCTCGTAGCATTTCTGCTAAAGTATAAGTAGCTGGTGGTAATCCTTCCTTGTGATTTGGACTCAATGCACTAAATCGCAAGCCAACCCTTCCTGGATAATTCCCTGTTAATATTGCTGTTCTGGTAGGTGTACAAACACTATTGACATAGAAGCGGTCAAAGGAAATTCCTTTTGCTGCCAATTCATCAATATTAGGTGTTCCTATTTTACTACCATGAAAACCAACATCCATCCATCCAAGATCGTCAGCCAAGAGTAAAACGATATTTGGAAGTTGTTCTTTTGTTGGTGCTGATGTTACCTTTTGGCTGTATGACCATCCTAAAAGGCACAACAACAATGTTACTAAGCAAATTTGTGGGGCTTTCATTTTGTTATTTTATATCTTTGTCCAAAATAGACAATCCATGTTTAATTATAAATCCCTTATTTTATTATTCTTTTCCTTATTCCATTTTACCCAATCCGTTAATGGAGCCATTCGTTTACCAAAATTATTTAGCGATCACGCCATTTTCCAACGTCAAGACTCCATTCCTGTCTGGGGATGGGCAAATGCTGATGAGCAAGTTAACATTCTATTTGATAAACAACAAATTTCTACCAAAGCAGACGCAACAGGCCGCTGGATGGTCACTTTTCCGCCAATGGAAGCAGGTGGTCCTTATGATTTATCTTTTGAGACTTCTAATGAGACGATAAAGATCGAAGATATATGGGTAGGGGACGTTTGGTTGTGTGCTGGTCAATCGAATATGTGGTGGCCGCTAAAAAAGACGGATGATGGAGCAACATTTGTAGCACAGGCTAATTATCCCAATATTCGTTATTTTGATGCTAAGGCAAATATCGCAAAAGAGGAAAAGGAAGATTTGAAGGGTGGGGAATGGTTGGCTTTTCACCCCAATACTGTCAATGATTTTTCTGCTATTGCTTTTCACTTTGCCAAACACCTCCGCAATTACCAAGCTGATATTCCTATCGGCATTATAGAAGTGACCGTTGGCACCACGCCCATTGAAGCATGGACAAGTCAAGCAGCTTATCCTAAAAAGCATCATTTTGAATATAAAAAGGCCAAGCAGGCTCCTTCGGTTATTTTCAATAGTATGATCCATCCCATTATTCCTTATGGTATCAAAGGTGTTTTATGGTATCAGGGAGAAAATAATCGAGTACGAGGAACGGAGACTTATGGTAAGCTATTTAAAGGAATGATTGAAGATTGGCGAAAACGCTGGAATAGATCACTACCTTTTATCTATGTCCAACTTCCTAATTATATCGACCTTCATTATTTAAAAGATCATTGGGCAATAATTCGAGAGGGACAGGAGGCTGCTTTGGAACTGCCTAATACTGCTATGGTAACTACTATTGATATTGGTGATCCTGTTGATATTCATCCTCAAAATAAAACAGAGGTGGCTAGGCGTTTATTTCTAGCAGCTCAGGACTTGGTTTATGGGGAACCTAATATTGTTTATTCAGGTCCCAAACACAAAGGTCATCAACTTACTGCTACTCAAATTATTATCGAATTTGATGATTTAGCACATGGTTTGACTACCAAAGATGGTTCGACTAGTGTTGGAGGTTTTAAAATTGCTGGTTCGGATGGTGTTTTTGTGTCAGCAACAGCTTATCTTGAGGATGATAAGGTCATTGTTTTTTCTGAGAAGGTCAAAAATCCGAAATATATTCGTTATGCTTGGCGGAATAATCCTTGGAAGGCTAATTTGGTGAATGATCGGGGATTTCCAGTGGGTCCTTTTAGATTTTAGACATAAAAAAGAGAGAAATGCCAACAAACAGATTTTAAAATCGTATTTTTGAGGAAAGCATCAATATGAATTCAATTTATAGGACTATAGACCTTTTTGCTGGAATTGGTGGCATGAGATTGGGCTTTGAAGCACATAATTGTGAAACTGTATTTGCCTCAGAATGGGACAAATACGCCCAAAAAATGTATGAAGCTAATTTTGGAGAAAAACCATTCGGAGATATTAATGAGATAGAGCCAAATCAAATTCCAGATCATGATATTCTCCTAGCAGGCTTTCCCTGTCAGCCTTTTAGTATTGCAGGTAAACAATTGGGATTTGCCGATACTAGAGGGACTTTATTTTTTAATATTGAAGCCATTTTAAAAGCTAAACGTCCAAAGGCATTTTTATTGGAAAATGTCAAACGATTAAGAACCCATGATAAAGGAAGAACTTTAACAGTGATCCTTGAAAAATTAAAGGGATTGGGTTATACTGTTTATCATAAAGTACTCAATACTTTAGATTATGGACTTCCACAAAAAAGGGAACGGATTTATATTGTAGGTTTTTTAGAATCAATTGGATTTAAATTTCCTCCATCCAATACACCTTATCAGCCTCTTTCTGAAATTTTGGAAAAGGATGAAAATGTACCAGATAAATATTTTTTATCAGACAGATTAAAAGAAAAAAGACAAAAAGCGGTAAAACCAAATCCACCTTATCCATCAATCTGGCATGAAAATATTGGTGGGAATATTTCTGCATTACCTTTTTCTTGTGCCTTACGTGCTGGTGGTAGTTATAATTATTTAGTGGTTAATGGTATAAGAAGATTGACCGATAGAGAAATGCTTCGTTTACAAGGTTTTCCAGAAAATTTTATCATCAATATTCCTTATTCTCAATTGAGAAAAGTGGCAGGAAATGCAGTTACTGTTCCAGTAATTGAAGCTATTGCTGGGGAAATGATGAAATCATTGAAAGAAAAA
>JAHDFT010000310.1 GCA_020628015.1 Bacteroidota bacterium | reverse complement strand
TAATTAATTAAAATGATTTTTATTGCCAATTCGTTGCTTTCACATTTCCATAAAATACTTTAATTAGTTCTATTTATCTCAGTAGTAAGTCAAGTAAATAAGAACTAGTAGACTTGGAAGGATTTTTTTGCTTGTATAAGACGTGAAACGTAGGCATACATGGAATATATGACGAGACTTCACAACACAATACAAGTGAAAAATCCCCAAAAATACCGACAGTACTTACTTGACTTAACACTCAGTAAAAAATTTATCTCAAAGAATATTAATAACTAAGTAGTGGATTAGAAATAAATTCGGACAAAATAGGCTAAATGGTAAATAATATGGCTGAATTTATTTCTGTTCCATCACTAAGTAGTAAGTCAAACTAAATCTGACTAGTTGGCTTTGATAATTGAATAGAACATTTTGAATTTAATGTACTCATTTTCAATAGTAAAACACATTTCATTCATGTGCTATTTAAATATTTCAACTAGTCAGATTTGACTTGACTTACTACTAAGGAACGAGTGAAAAATAAGTGTACAAATTTTGGTTAGGGAAATTTGACCCTAGACAAGGCAAAAAACGTAGGCAATGCAGGGCATTGGCGAGGCTTTTTAACGAAGTATAGGGTTAAATTTATCAACTAAAATGCTACAATTATTTTTTAACTGTTCCTAAAAAAAGAGATACTGAAATAATATTTTTAATTATGTGGCGAGTGAAAAATAAGTTCCCTCATCAAAATCGAGAACTTATTTTTATTGCTACTATATTCTCTTTTTTACAAAAAAGAACCAAAAATAATAAACAAGGATAAAAAATGTCTATTCTGGGAACACATTCCCCCATTAAAACACTAATTATCAAATTATTACAAAAAAAACTTCCAACTATGCGTTAGACAATGGTGTAAATTTGTCTTTTTTTAGTTTACAAGAAAAAATTAGATTTGCATTATCAAAATATGAAAAAAGCTTTTTTATAAAACCCTTTACTTTTCCCTCTTTACTATTAGATAAAAGATTACAAATAAATCATTTTCACCTAATACAGCAATGTGTACTTGTTATTTTCTAAGTAACAAGCAAAAAATAAATTAGGCATGCTTGTTCGGTTAATTTGTAGCTAGACGACGCTTTTTAACGAAGTATAGCGATAAATTAAACAACAAGATGTCCGTTTATTTTTTAGCTGTTACTAAATAAAAACTCCTACATTATTTCACCTAATTTGAACTTGTAATGATCAAACAATTAATCAAAATCAAAATTATATCACATTATCAAATTAAACTTTAAACGTATGTTTTTTAGACTACTTATTCCTGTTATTGTATTATCTTTATTATTTTCACAACTGGAATTAAATGCCCAGAATAAAGTATTGGACAATAATCTTCTGAATACTGGATATAATAACTATCGTGGTCCAGAACCAGAACCAGAAGAGTCAGATTATGAATATCCAACTATAGGTGCCTGTTCTAAGCCTTTTTTCTATGGTATTTGTGATGGTAGTGATCATATGTCTGACCCTTCTTCTAATCAACTCTCTATTGTATGGTCTGATATTCCACTTTCCAACGGTTACTCATTTACTATAATACGTAGAGATGCTAATCTTGATATTATTGATCAAGTTGGCCCCTTATCACTTTCAAATAACCACTTTTCAATAACAGGCATTGCAAGTATTTTAGGATTAAATTGTATTGGCCACATAATTGATTTACCTTCAGACGAATACATTGATATACATATTAGTGTTAATTATTCTGATGCATGTCATCACTTCCAAATAAATAGTTCTAAAATATTAAAAGGAAGATATGAATCAGGACAAGGAAGTCCATGCATAGATGATGGTGGAACTGGTGGTGGAGGTTCAGCCAAAGGTTTCGCAGCTATAGACGATCCAGGAAAGCGAGGACAAGACAGTATACTTCCCAGTTCAGCTTTGCTCATCACCCCAAACCCTGTCCAAACCAACGCCAATATCACAGTTGACCTACCAGAAAGCAATCCATTATCCATCAATATCTACGGTGCCAATGGACAACATATTCAAGAAGTAGTAACCAATAACCACATGAGCAAAGGCTTACACAATTTCAACTATGATACAAGTCATTTGCCTACAGGTATTTACTACTGTCAGGTACAATCAGGCGATAAATTCATTAGCAAAAAGATTGTGAAAATGTAAAACAACACCTACGACATCATCACATTAATTTTTGCCTAAGTAATGATACCCATCATTATAATTCGGCATTCATTACTTAGGTAAAAATCAATAATGTGACTTTAACCTCGAATGATTCAATCATTTGGGGTTTCGTCGTTGCAATAAAATGCCTATCTAAAAACCAATTATTTACCCATTCTCCTAGTTTTTTAGACAAAAGATCCATTGTAATTTGCTTACCTATAATTAATTTGTACAAAAATGAAAGTTTTTTAGCCTGAAAGTTGGAATTTCATTATATCTTTTCTAAAATAGGAGGCGATTAAAAAATAATTTATTTAGTGCTATAAAACAGGTAATAAATTATTGGCATAAATGGAATGTGTTGAGGAGTGGTGCAAATTAAGGAACGAGTGAAAAATAAGGAAGATATTTTTTACCGTTAAAAAATGGCTTGCATTAAAAACAACTATTTTTTCATTCCGAAATTGTGTTTTTTATATGCACTAAGAAAGCATCATTACAAGAAAATTAGCCGTATGGGAAGAGTAAAATATGAATTAGATTTTGTAGTCAAATCATCTCCAACTATCCTTTTTAACTTTTTATCTACACCTTCTGGTCTTTCACAATGGTTCGCTGATCATGTGGATAATATCGAAGATAAATTCAGTTTCTTTTGGGATGGTTTTGAAGAAAAAGCTGTCGTCATTGAAAAAGAGGAAAATATCTTTATTAAATTCCAGATGGCAGATGGGGAACCAGGTGAATATTTTGAATTTAGAATAGAAAAATCTCCCGTTACAGGAGATACCATTTTACTCATTTCTGATTTTGCAGATGATTATGACTTAGAGGATCAAAAGATATTATGGGATTCTCAGGTACATCGCTTGATCTCTAAAGTGGGTGGTGCTAACTAAAAAAACAAATCCATTAGTGGTGAATATTGTATGTTATTATTTTCATGTAATATTCACCCTATCTTGTTTTTTACCACTATAAATCCATAAAATAATGCCTCCTATAATAATAGGTATACTCAATAGTTGAGTGGTATAGGCATCTTCTTTGAAAAACTCCAGAAAAGCCCTTAAAGCAAAACCTACCGTAAAAAATAAGGCTGTTATCCTACCTGCTGGCCAATTGGGATACCTAAGATAAAGCATTAATAAACCTGCAAATAAACCAAAAGCTAAAATTGCTTCATATAAAACAGATGGATGCCTCGCCTGCATATCCACCTGAACAAATAGAAATGCCCAAGGTACAGTTGTTACCTTCCCCACCAATTCACTATTCATCAAATTTCCTAAACGAATCCAAGCTCCTCCCAATGGAATAATAATGGCCAATATATCCAATAATTGTAGTACAGTAGGTCTTGGATAGCGTCTACAATATAACCAACTGGCTAACAAGACTCCTATGGCTCCTCCATGACTTGACAAACCACCTTCCCAAATCCTCAAAATGGCATTTGGATTTTCGATATAATAGGATAAATCATAAAATAGAATCTGCCCTAATCTTGCGCCTAGTAACCCACCTAGAAAAATATATTGTACTAGTGTCACCAAATCTCGTTCAGGGTAAGCTCGCCTACGAAAAAGGAATAAACCGACTAAATAACCCAATAACACTGTCAATCCCCAAGTCAATCCATACCAGCGAATCGCAATGGGAGATCGGATAAAGTAAGGATCAGGGTTCCAAATAGTGAAGGGAGCTAAATAGATCATTTCCCATAATAGGCTTGTCGCTGTTAAAAGTTCTCCTTTATGAAATAGTAGCTCCAACAAAATAGACCATAAAATATTCATAGATGCTATTCCTATTTCTTTTTACTAAACATAGTCCTCCGCCCGATTTGACTACAAATAGGGCATACAGTAGGATCATGTCCACGAGCAGGACAATGTTCTCGACCAAAAAAGATGATTTGCAAATGCAATTTATTCCAAATCTCTTTCGGAAAAACCTTTTTTAAATCTTCCTCCGTTTTGACCACATTCTTACCCGTCGATAATTTCCAACGATAAGCCAAACGATGAATATGCGTATCTACTGGAAAAGCAGGATGACCAAACGCTTGCGCCATCACCACAGATGCCGTTTTATGTCCTACCCCTGGCAAAGCCTCCAAATCTTCAAAACTCTCTGGTACCTGACCATTATGTTTATCTAAGATGATCTGTGAAAGCTCATGAATGGCTTTGGATTTTCTAGGAGACAACCCACAAGGTCGAATAATCGTCTTGATTTCCTCTACAGTCAATTGTACCATTGTTTGTGGCGTATCTGCTTTGGCAAATAATAAGGGAGTAATGGTATTCACCCTAGCATCTGTACACTGAGCCGATAATAACACCGCAATCAAAAGCGTATAAGCATCTTTATGATCCAAAGGTATAGGCGTTTCTGGATAAAGTGCTTCTAAAGTATCAGTAACAAATTGAATCCGTTCTTTTTTAGTCATGAATCATCGAATAATAGTCAAAAATGGTGTATCAACAGCGCAAAGTTACTACTTTTATCATGAACATTTTATATGCTATAGTATTACTTAATAACAGCATTCCAACAAAAAGGAAATGATCTTTTGACTATTCCTAAAATGATATAAAAAAGAGCTATGAAAATTGCAGTTATAGGGGCTGGGGTCGCAGGTTTGGCAACGGCTATTCGACTGGCGAACAAGGGGCATGAGGTGACGATTTTTGAGGCGAATAGTTATGCTGGGGGTAAATTGACCCAGATTGAACAGGCAGGATTCCGATTTGATGCAGGTCCTTCCTTGTTTACCCTACCCCACTTGGTTGATGAATTGGTGGCTTTGTCTGGTTTACCCAAATCAACCTTTGAATATGAGCGATTAGATACCCTTTGTCATTATTTTTATGAGGATGGAACGATTATTCATGCCCATGCTGATCCAGAGCGTTTTGCTACAGAATTAGCGGAAAAAACAGGAGTTGACCGAGCAAAGGTCTTACAACATTTACAAAAGAGTGAACACATCTACGACCTGACCGCAGACTTATTCCTCAAAAACTCCCTACATAGAGTCAAAACCTACTTATTGGCAGCTACTTGGAAAGCCATTGCACTGCTTTGGCGATTGCCCATCTTTGGCACCATGCATCAACTCAATACTAAACAGTTTAATGATCCTCGTGTTGTACAATTATTCAATCGTTATGCGACCTATAATGGCTCTGATCCTTACCAAGCACCAGGCATGTTGCATATCATTCCACATTTGGAATACAGTATAGGGGCTTTTTTTCCTAAAGGAGGGATGCATCAGATTACCAAAACGCTACTTCTCCTTGCTGAAAAGTCAGGAGTTAAATTGGAACTAAATCAACGGGTCAAGCAGATTGAGACGGCTAATGGGGCGGTTAAAGGTGTGCGTACTGAACAGGGTATTTTTCTCTTTGATCGGGTGGTCAGCAATATGGACGTGTTCCCAACCTATAGACGTTTACTGCCTCAACATAAGGCTCCTGAAAAAATATTACAACAAGAGAAATCCAGTTCGGCATTGATTTTTTATTGGGGTATTCAAGGGACTTTTCCCCAATTGGATTTGCATAATATCTTTTTCAGTAAAGATTATGAAGGAGAATTTAAGGCAATCTTTAGGGATAAGGTGCTTTTTGATGATCCAACGGTTTATGTGAATATTTCTTCCAAACATCATGCAGCTGATGCGCCACCTAATTGTGAAAACTGGTTTGTCATGATTAATGTGCCTGCGAATTATGGTCAGGATTGGAAGAGTTATATTGAAAGAAGTCGTCAAAATATTTTACAAAAACTAGAAAGAATGCTAGGGACTTCCCTAAAAGAACGCATTTTAACCGAAAACATATTAGACCCAGTAGCCATAGAGCAAAAAACGAGTTCTCATCTAGGAGCTTTATATGGGACTAGTTCTAATAATCCACTAGCTGCCTTCTTTCGACATCCTAATTTTAGCAATCAAATCAAAGGTTTGTATTTTTGTGGAGGAAGCGCACATCCAGGTGGGGGCATTCCACTTTGTTTATTGTCTGCTAAGATTGTGGAAAAAGAGTTATCCTAATAAAAAATAAACCAACAAAGATGCAACAACAATATACATCCGAAGAAGAAAAAGAACCAGCAATATATCAAGTCCATCCTCACCGCATGATGCTCTACTTTGCGATTGCAAGTATTACCTCCCTATTCATCGGCTTCTCCGTTGCTTATCTATTCACAAAGGGACATTGGCAATGGGAACAGTTTCGATTTCCCAAAGTATTCTTAATCAGCACCTTAGCATTAGTAGGCAGCAGTTTTACTTTGAATAAAGCCTTGCAATTATTCCAAAGTGAACAAAGCGAAACCGTACTCAAAATGCTCTATTATACCATTTGGTTGAGCATGGGCTTTGTGGTCTTACAATTAGCAGGTTGGTTTTCCCTAAATCAGATGGGGATTTATTTGGCTGGTAAACCTGATGGTTCTTATCTCTATTTATTAACAGGTATTCATGCTGCTCACGTTTTAGCAGGAGTCTTATTATTATACCTTGCCTATCGAAAATTAAAAAAGCATCTTCAAGACCCTGTGCAGGAGTTAATTTACTTTACCGATCCTAATCAAAAATTAAAATTAGAATTAATTGCCACTTATTGGCACTTTGTAGATATTCTTTGGGTATATTTGTTGTTCTTCTTTTTATTTAATCATTTGTAGATT
>JAHDFT010000309.1 GCA_020628015.1 Bacteroidota bacterium | reverse complement strand
ATGGAACAGAAATAAATTCGGTGGTCATAGCCTTTATTTCTAATCCATTACTTACAAAGGAATAATTGCCTTATTTGTAAGAATTTAACTATTGAAACGACTATTTTTGTAAAGCCAATGCTAATTTATGATAAAATAGCCATTTCAACACCTAACTTTTCAGCACATATCTATTTATAGATTCCTGCGAAAATAATTAAATTCTTGAAATAATGGCTGATTATACAGCATTCGCATTGTAAAAATTTATGTAATCTCATAAGAAACTACATCAAAACAATACCCTCATGACTAAATATATAAGACAACTACTCTTTATTTTGCTGATCACTTTTGTTCCCTCATTGCTACAGGCACAAGAAGCAAAATCAGAAAAGGAGCAATGGACTTTACAAGAATGCTTGGATTATGCCCACGAAAATAATATACAAGTCAAACGTTTGGGCTTGAATGTAGAGTCAGCGGAATCTAATTTAAAGCAGAGTGAAATGGCTCGTTTACCAAATGCAAATGGGAGTTTCTCCCATAGCTTTAATCTTGGTGGAAATATTGACCCATTGACGAATAGCTTCGTAAGTACTTCTACACAAGGACAAAATTTTGGTATTTCTAGTAATTTGACCTTATTCAATGGTTCCATCCTTAAAAATACGATTGCTCAACGAGATTTACAGCTGAGTTTAGCGGAAACGAATATTGATCAAGCTACAGAGAATTTAGATTTTTCGATTCTTTCGGCTTATTTACAAATCTTATTGAATAAAGAACAATTGAAGGTTGTAGAACAACAATCGGAGTTGACCTTAAAGAATTATGAACAGAGCCAGAAATTAGTGAAAGCAGGGGTGATTCCTGCTGGTGATTTGCTAGATATTGAAGCACAAATGGCTAGAGATCAGTTAAATATTGTCAATGCAGAAAATAGAGTGGCTAATGCTTATCTGAGCTTGGCGCAATCGCTTGATTATTATAAACCTATAGAAGTGTTGACACCAGATATTCCGTTACCTACTTCTAGTGAGTTGGTAAATAGAAACATTGACGATATTTATAATAATGCCTTACAAAATCGACCTGCCATTAAAATCGCAGAACTCAATACGCAAATAGCAGAAAAAACTTTAGCTATTGCTGAAGGGGCTAGATTGCCTTCTGTCTTCCTAAATACTGGCTTCAACACAAGGTACTCTTCTTATGAATTGCCACCAATTCTTATTAGAGATCCTTATGGCAAGCAATTGGTCAATAATTCAGGTATGGGCGTGTCTTTGTTTGTTAGTGTACCTATTTTTAATCGCTACCAAATTAAAAATGGTATTAATCAGGCACAGTTGAATATGAAAAATCAACAATTTGGTCGGCAAGCAGAGGCCAATAATATACGTAGAGATATTGAACAGGCTTATTTGGATGCTAAAGGTGCTGCTAAACAGTATGAAGTGGCTCAAAAAAATGTAGAAGCCCTAAAACAGTCGCTCAATTATGCAGAAAAACGTTATGAATTGGGGGCGGTCAATACACTAGATGTTTTTACCGCACAAAATAGCCTCACCTCCGCAGAATTACAATTACAATCTGCCAAGTATGAATATTTTTTCCGTTTAAAAATATTGGATTTTTATGAAGGAAAGGGTATTACTTTGGAATAATGTAAACAAATACCAATCAAGGATTTTATAATAATCGTATAAAAATATGGTCTGTTGTAGAGCCGCATTGCAATGTGGCTCTACAACAGACCATATTTTTATACCTCAGCAAAAATTGATCTTTAAAAAGTCTGAATCACCGTCATTGGCAACCAGCCTTCCTTATTATCGGTCAAGCGAACTTTAGCCCATTTATCGGAAGTATCAATAATAAAGACTTTACTCCCTGCTCCTATTATACTCACCTCTTTACTTGCAGGAGAAGGACCACTCTTCAAACTCGCAGTTTCTGCAAAAACAATAGCATGTTTCTCAGTAGTTTCTGTATAATATTTATTCCAACCAAGCACTAGAAAAAAAATGGCTAGAATTCCTGTCAATATTGCTCCAATAAAAGATCGTCTTCTTACTTTAGGCGCAATTTTGGTAAAATATTGATACAACAAATAGAAGGTTGCCCAAAAACAAAGGATGGTCAATATGCCCCAAATAGTAGAAGGCAGTAGATTAAAAAGTGTTTTCCACCAGCGAACATAGAAAAATTCTGGTAAAATATCGGCTTTAGGTTGAATCAACCGTTGTGCCATCTCAATATTCTGTCGGATATATTTATCCCTTGGTTTTAGCTTTAAAGCTTTCTCGAAGTTGTATATCGCAGGAGCCACTTTCTTTTGTCGATAATATGCATTCCCCAAATTGTAAAATAAGGATGGTGAAGTATAACCACTATCTACCAATGCCTGATAAACCCTTGCTGCTTCCTCAAAGTTTTCTTCTTGATAAGCCCGATTACCTTGGTCAAAACGTGCCTGACTACCTCCACAGCCTACGCTGATCAATAGACAGCAAAGCAGTAAGCCAATCCAACCATTCAATATGTTTACTTTTACGCTATGGTGCATGTATGTATCTTGTCTTGGGAACAGTAAAAAATAAATGGTATTCTTATTTTTCACTTGTTCCTTGTCGTATTAAAATGCCTAGTTCTAAGATAATTGGGCATATATCTTCTTTCGCCCTGAAAGGGCATAAGCAATAGCATAGGGCATCGCCCTATGAAAAATTAAGTGTCCTGTATAAGCCCTGAAAGGGCAAAAGTCGTGTGGACAAAGGTTTGACCACCAATCCAATACTGGACACATCGACTAATTATTTGGTTTGGCTTTCGCCCTTTCAGGGCTGAGTGCATATCTCCGTTTATTCGTAGGGCGATGCCCTACGCTATTGCTTTTGCCCCTTCAGGGCTGGAAGAAAAGATATATCATGTCAAAGATAAGCTCCCCCTAAATATCTTAGAACTAGTAAAATGCTATAATAATTGTAGGAGGAAGTTTAGTGATTAATGAAGACAACTAAACTCCTGATTATTTCTTCACCTTTTTCACTTTCTTCCGTTTTTTCTTTTTCGCTCGTTCAGCTTTCGCCTTCGCCCTTTCTCTTGCTTTGGCTCTTGCTTCCGCTTCTCGAACTAGTGTTTCTTTCGTAATTTCTTCTTCAATTTGGGTAATGATGGATACGGAATCATCATAAGTCCCTTTGAGGTTATCCGCATCTGCAACAGGAGCAAAAATAGCCATTTCACAATAACGAATAATATTGAGCAAACGCACATTAGTATCATCCGTTACCCCTTTCTCCTTCAATACCTTAGCAATATTTTCCTTACCCAGCTCTCCTGTTTTGATATTGACCCGATCAGACAAATAGCCCCAAACAGATTTGACCACCTCATCATAAAAAGCCTTTTTATCCTTGGATTTCATATGCTTTTCGGCAGCCTTCAAACGTTGTACTGCGACTTTGGTTGCATTTTTCCGTTTATAGGTTTCTACATCTGCCAATTCTGCGGCCTGCTTTTTATGTCGTCGTAAAAAGACGGGAAAAATAAACAGAGGAATGCTCATTGACAGCCAAAAAGCAGGGGAATTAAAAAAGGCAAATCCACCCGATTTAGACAAACCCGCTCGCTCTCGGATGGGGTGAATGTCTAGCAAAGCATCTACTGCCTGTGTAGACTCTTGCCCACCTTCTCCAACTTCTACATTCAAGGTCACTCGCTTGGTTTTAACCGTTTTATATCGTTTCTTTTCTGGATCAAAAAAGCTAAATTCAATCTCAGGGATATCATGTTTCCCTATTTTCTGTGGGATAATATCATATTCATATTTCTTCCGTCCTTTAATCGCACTTCTTTGTTGAAAAACATCTTCTGAAGCAATAGGATCAAAGCTTTCAAAGTTTTCTCCAAAATCTACCTCTGGCAAATTAATCAACTTTATATTTCCCTTACCACTAATTGTCACCCCCACCTTTACCGATTCATTCACCTTCACAGTAGCTTTACTAGTTGTCATATCAATGGTAAAATCTCCTACAGCACCAGAAAAACTGGCTGGTTTACCTTTCTCTGGAAATTCTAATACATTGAGTAAAACCGTATCTTGAGTTAAATCAAAATTTTTATTTCCAAAAGCACGATGCCACCTAGATTGCCCAGAAGTATAAGCCTGTTTGGTGGTAATCTCTAAAGGCATAGGATCTAATTTCAATGTACCAGATCGTTGTGGAAAGACCGCATAGGTTTTGAGATCATATATGCGATAGCGAACACTATCAATCGTTACTGCTCCTCCTGTATTAATCCGAGAAGGGGTAATGTCTTGTACCCATAAACCAGTTAATGCAGGTGTAGCTTTTATATTATAATCAACAATGTCTAAAGTCGTATATAATCGGTAATTGATGGTAATTTGCTGTCCTTGATAAATCGTTGTTGTATCTGTATAAATCCGCATAAACAATTCATCATTGCCTGTTATCGCTCTAGATTTTGGAGTACGACTGGTTACAGGAGGGGTGTAGCCTTTTCCATAACCTTGGCCACCACTACTTCCACTACTCCCTGAATTGATTTTAGGTTTAAAAGCAGGATTCTTTCTACCACTACCTCCACCACCACTTACACCAGATACACTCACTTTTACTGGTGCTGATTTAATCTTTTTTCCTTGATAAGTTGCTGTTGCTGGTTTAATGGTAAACTCTCCACTCTGCAAAGGAACCAATATAAAACTGTACTTCGTTACACTTGTCACCTTCCCATTAACATTAGATCTCCCCATCATAAAATTAGGTCCACTAATGACCCTAAACTCACTTAAGTCTGGAGCTTGGAAATTACCAACTCCAGGGTGATCTAGTTCGTATTCCAAGTTAAAATGTTCCGTATCTTTAATATTAACTGTTGCAGGCTTAACATTAATTTTTTGAGCAGAGACTCCTACAACTGTTATCAACAGTATCATTAAAGACAATATGTATATGCGATATTGCGTCATTATTTTCTTTTTAGATCAAACCATTCTCTTCATTCAACAAACAGCATTACCAATCTTTATCCACTTTAGCAGCCTTCCCTCGCCCTTGTTTCCTCAACAATTTCTTCTGTACATTAATCTCTTCATTTTTCAATGCTTCTAGGAGGCGAGCTGCTTCTTCTTTGGTCAACTCTCGCATCTCCTGTGGCTCAGGCATCTCATTAGATGGTGTTGGTTCAGCATTAGGATCTTGCTCACTATCTTCCTGTTCTTCTGCCTTCTCACCTTTTCCCTTTTTATTCTTATTTTCTGCATTTTCATCCTTCTTCTCCCCTTCTCCTTCCTGCTCATCCTGAGAATTTTCATCCTCTCGCTTATCCTCACTCTCATTGTTGGTATCCTGTTGCTCCTCGCTATCTTCGTTCTCCTTTTGATTCTGATTCTCACTCTGCTCTTGCTTTTGCTGTTTATCACTATTCTCATCCTCCTCTTTCTTCTCCTCACTTTGATCTTCCTCTTTATTTTCCTGATCTTGCTGCTCTTGTTGTTCCTTTTTCTCCTTTTGTTCTTGCTCCTGTTTTTCTTGCTGCTCTTGTTGCTCTTGCTTTTCTTGTTGTTCCTGTTGCTCCTGCTTTTGTTGATCCTGCTCTTTTTGCTGCATTTGTTTTAGCAAATCCATTGCATAAGTCAGGTTATACTTCGCATCCATATCACTAGGATCAATCTTCAAGGAGTTTTTAAAGGAATTAACCGCTTGCTTCAATAAATCACCATTCACTTCTACAGCACCACCAGCTCCTCCATCTGCACCTTGCATCTGCACCTGAGCAGATTGAGCAGCTTTTGCCTGAGCTATAAATCCTTTTAATTGACTATTACCCAAATTATAGTAACTCAAAGCCTTTAAAGTCTTCGATTCTGCAATAGCACTCGCTTTGGTAAATTGCTCTGCTGCTTCGGCATAACGTTCCTGTTGGAATAGGGCATCTCCTAGATTAAAAACAGCTTCGGGTAAATCAGTATCTACCTCCCGATTAATGGATTTCTGGTAGGAAATTTCTGCCATACCATACTTCTGCTGCTCATAATGTTGATTTCCCTTTCTTGCCAAACTACGTTCAGAGCTGCCAAAAGGATTGAAAAAAAATGTACCTAATATAAGTAGAATGATGTATTTCATAAGTATATGGTGTTTTGAGTTTGGAAAATATACTAGTTATTGAGCTTGTTGGGAACAAGTGAAAAATAAGTTTACAATTTTGATTAGGGAAATTTATCCCTAGACGAGGCAAAAAACGTAGGCAATGCAGGGCATTGGTTTTGTCAATCAAAATACAAAGTTATTTTTTTACTGTTCCTTGCTCACCAAATAAACTCCAATTTTTAAACCAACCTGTGCTTCTTTCAGAGATTAATAATTCAATTAATAATAATAGTAAAGCAAAGGCAATAAAATATTGAAATTGATCTTCATAGTCAGTAATCACATAATCTTCAAAATCTCGCTTTTCTACCTGATCTAAAACTCCCAATACATCTTTGACTTCATTTGCAGAACCTTTGATGTGAAAATATTGCCCTCCTGCTGCCTGCGCCACTTCTACTAGGGTTTGCTCATTAAGTTTAGACACAACTAGATTTCCATTTTTATCCTGTTTCTGTCCAGCTTTACGTCCATTCTGGAAAACTGGAATAACGGCTCCATCAGTAGAACCAACGCCTAAAGTATGCACAACAATACCTTCTTCCTTTGCCTGTTTGGCCAACTCAATAGCTCCTTCTTCGTGATTTTCTCCATCAGAAATGACTAATAAAGCTCGGTTTTGCTTGGATTCATCCTCAAAGGCGGTGATGGCTAGGTCGATAGCTTCTCCAATAGCAGTTCCTTGGGCTGGTACCATATCTGTATTGATAATGGTCAGAAACTGACGGGCAGCTCCATAATCAATGGTCAATGGCATTTGTAGATAAGCATTTCCAGCAAAGA
>JAHDFT010000308.1:216-6956 GCA_020628015.1 Bacteroidota bacterium | reverse complement strand
TAAGCAATGACAAGTGGTTCCTAAGCAATGACAAGTGGTTCCTAAGCAATGACAAACGGTTCCTAAGCAATGACAAATGGTTCCTAAGTAATGACAGGTTTTTAATTGATAATATTAAGTCTCTTTTGGACAATGACAAGTTTCTAATTACTTATACTAAGCCTTTTCTATAAGAAGAAATGTTGTGTAGTGGATATTTTAACTGATAAAAAACATATAATTCGATAATTATTTTAATAAAAAAGCTTGCATTTTAAATTTAAATTCATTTATTTTAAGCATCAAATCAGTTATTTCCCACTACTTATCGCATATTAGCCTTCCTTTAACAAATATTTTTCACCATTTAAATAGATTAGTTATGGCTTATATAGTAGCTCCCTCTTGCCACAAGTGTAAATATACAGATTGTGTATCAGTATGTCCTGTGGACTGTTTTTATGAATTGGATAATATGTTGGTGATCCATCCAGAGGAGTGTATTGATTGTGGGGCTTGTGAACCAGAGTGTCCTGCCTCAGCAATATTTGAGGAGAGTGATTTACCAGACAAGTGGAATTATATGATTGAGTTCAATGCAGTAACTTCTGGAGCTATGGAACCAGCAGATGCTAGTGGGGATTATTCGGGGGTAAGGGGTTTGCCTGCAGATGTGATTAATGAACAAAAAGAGCCATTACCAAATGCCGATGCCGAAATAGATATAGAAAAAACACAAGCAGAAATGGAAGCGCATTATAATTTTAAGGCGTAATTAACGAAGGATGCTTGTAAATGAAAAGCCCATTTTGATCCATGATTATCAAAATGGGCTTTTCGTTTGTCTACTAGTGATTTTTATTGCTTTTGAAAACGACCATTTACATCATTTATAAATTCTAGTAATTCCATTCGACCTATTTTCTTAGCAGAACTGGTTAGGAAATGTTGAGGAACATCATTCCAAGTTTCTCGCATTTTTTTGTGATAGGCTGCTACATTTGCTCCCTTATTGTATTTACGGTCATCTATTTTGGTGAAAACGGTGACAAATGGAATCATCATTTCTCCCATCCAATTGACAAATTCAATGTCAGAGGCTTGTGGCGGAATCCTTGAATCTACTAGATGTAGCACGCATTGTAGATTGTCTCTTTTTAGTAAATAATTCCGAATAAATTGCTCCCACTTTTTTCGTTGGACTTTGGAGACTTTGGCATATCCATAGCCAGGTAAATCTACTAAATACCATTGATCATTGACGATGAAGTGGTTGATGGTTTGTGTTTTGCCAGGTGTATTGGATACTCTTGCCAATGCTTTGCGTTCTGCCAGCATATTGATTAGAGATGATTTTCCAACATTAGATCGACCAATAAAAGCGTATTCTGGCTTTGTTGGTGGAGGGCAGGAGTTTACAGTAACGAAACTTCCTACAAAATTGACGGTTTTTATTTTCATGATATTGATTCCTAAGTTAGATATAGTTTATAGCTTGCGAACTAAACTGCCTGTCATGGCTGCGGTACCGCCTACTAGACCACCGATGATGCCTACAAGACAGATTAAGGCGATGCTATTGGGTAAAGAGAATAAGGCAGCTAAACGTTCTGCTAATGCACCATTGACTACAACATTGAGGTAATATAAATAGGCTGTCCATAATAAGAAAATGCCTAAAAATCCACCTACGAATGATTTAAAGGAACCCATATTGAGGAAAAAGCCGACCAAACCAGCGACAACGGCAATGATCCACCAAGGGAGAAATTGCTCGGAGACGAAGGAGAGTATAATGGTGAGTATAATGGTTAAGAGTAATTTTTTCATTATTAATATTTGTCGTCTGTTTTTGTAATTGAAGTAGTGGATTAGCGATCCAATTATTGCATAATCATTTTACCCAATACCTTTGTATTGCCTTCTTCTTGTGGAGGACTAGACCAAAAGTTGAGTGGATAGTATTCTCCTTTTGCCCAGAGTGGAATTTGTTGTTTATAGTAAGGACTTGCAGGATTTCCTGATTGCCCACCAGGATAAATGCCCCAAGCTTCTGGGCCATCTTTTTTCAAGTGAACCACCATACGCCAAGAATCCCCATTCCTGCCATTCATCGCATTTAAGATGCCTTGATCTCCTCCAATCGGCACATCTGTTACACCAAAAGCTGGAATACGTCCGATGTGTTGGATCGTACTGCCTCTGAAATACTGCCAAGTAGCGACTTTTCCATTTTCTTTTTCCCATTTTTCCAAATCTTTCATTCCTTCCACAAAAGCGAGTTTCACCAAATCGGCTAAATTTTCCTTTTCAGGTGTTTGGCGATAATCCATGAAATCATGATCCGCTTTGTATTTCATAAACTGTAGGGTATGATAACGATGTGGACTAGGTAAAACTAGATTGGTATCTACTTTTAAATCATCCCATAACATTTTATAAAAAGAATGCCAAAATGCTTTATAAACAGATGGTGCTCTTTTGTCATGATCGCTATTGAAATCCCAGGCTTGTAATTCCTTCAAGGCTGCTTGTTCAAATTCATTATGATCTGTTTTTTCTGCTAAAATGGGCAAGATTACTTCTAGTACTTCCTTTGCAAATAGATGGTAATTGTCCGTTTGTATCTTTTTCATTTGATCAGGAGTAATGTTTTCCATGCCTGCTAAAAGATCATTCAAACGTCGGTTTCTAAAATACTCAAAACGTCCTCCATAATAATATGGATATAAACTATCTGTAGGGTGTTGATTAGCAGAGCTTACAAAATTTCTAGCTGGATTGTAATCATGTGGATTATCTTTTATTGGAATATAGTCTTGCCAATTATTGCTACTTTGCGTACCATCTTGTACATATTGACCTTGTTTTGGGGCTAATAAAGGGAATTTCCCTTGTTGCCATATGGCAATATCTCCATCTTTAGCAGCAAAGGCAAAGTTTTGAGCTGGACATTCATAATATTTCAAGGCATTTAGATAGTCTTCGTAATTTTGGGCTTTATTTAAGTAATAAAAGGTGAGCATTTCTAAGGACGGTTCATGTCCTTTCCATTTTCTAGCCATATTGTAATGCTCATGTCCTTTGGGATAATTGGCAACTGGTCCAAATTGGGTTAGGAAAAGCGTATCATAGATCGTTTCTCCTCCTTTGACTTTAATTTCTTCAATATGTAAGTCTGTTTTTTTCCAAGTACTATCCACCCAATATTCTTGTCTAGTATCGTCTTTAAAACGAATTTGATACCAGTCCATCACATCCCTTCCAGAATTGGTAACTCCCCAAGCAATATTGTCATTGAATCCAATGGTTACTGCTGGTCCTCCAGGTATAGAAACCCCATATACATTGATGCCTGGAGCGTTGAGTTGTATTTCATACCAAATGGCAGGTAATCGCAATCGCAAATGAGGGTCACTACACAAAATAGGCTGTCCTGATTGGGTTTTACTGCCTGCTACTGCCCAGTTATTACTTCCCTGTAAATATTCATCATCTTCTAAATCAGTAGCTCCTATGATGCCTTCCCAGAAATCAGGTATTGTACTGGCTTTACTGCCCTTATGATTTTCTTTTTTCTGATTGGCTTCTTCTTGTTGCTTGACCTTTTCTAAGCTGTCTTTGGTGGCTTGAAAATCGTGGAAAGCATTGTAGGTAGTAGCAGCTACTGGATCAGCATCTTGAGGATAATCAGGAAATAAAAATGCTAGGTCTTCTGGAGAGAAAAATTCTAGGGCATTGGTCATGGGAACATCGTTTTGTCTGGATGCCAAGTCCCAGGTCATTTGCTTGAGTAATAATGCCGAGTGTAGGGGAGTCCATTTACTTGGTTTGTAACCCATTAATCGGTATTCTATGGGTAAATCAGCATCAGAAAGTTGCTCTATATAAGCGTTTACACCTGCGGTATAAGCTTCTAAAATTTTTTTACCTAAAGGATTTTCTATTAAGTATTTATCTATAGCGATCTTGGCTGCCCACAACATGCCTTTCCTTCTTTGTGCTTTATCATAGTCAAGGGCTTTAGGGCCAATGATGGAGGCTACTTGACCAGCGGCTGCGATGGTGATGAACTCCATTTGCCAGAGTCGATGAGCGGCGGTGACATATCCTTGAGCAAAAAATAAATCTTCCTCATTTTGAGCATAGATATGAGGTACTAAACGATCATCAAAGATGACTTCTACTTTATCTTTTAAATAATTGGTTTGTATTTCTGTAGGAATATTAGGTGTCTTACCCTCTACCTTTGTCCAAACTCCAGTAAATGGATTGAGAAATGGTGCAATGGCGGGTAAACTTTCGGCTGGTGTTCCTTTGACCATTCCTCCTAAAATTGGTAAAGAAACCAATTTATTATTGAGTAATATGATCAAAAATGCTGTCAATAAAATCCCTAAAACCGCTTTGATCCAACGCATGTCCTTGTTTTTTGTCAATATGGTATTTGGAACAGTCAAAAAATAAGTGTACTATTTTGATTGATAAATTTGACACTTAGTAACAGTAAAAAAATAACTTCCTCGTTTTGATTGACCAATTTAACCCTATACTTCGTTAAAAAGCCTCGCCGATGCCCTGCATCGCCTACGTTTTTTGCCTCGTCTAGTGTCAAATTTGCCTAATCAAAATCGGGAATTTATTTTTCACTCGTTACTTATTTTTTCCTTGTTCCTTTGCAATGGTAAATTAATTATTTTTATTATTAATCTATCATTACCTAGTAATTAAAACTTTTCCCTATTCGATAATCACACCTTGTTTAAAAAGTACTTCCTCTTTAATGCTGCCATCTTCGTGATAACTGATCCATTTTCCCTCTTTTAGACCTTCGACATATTTGCCTATGGTCATGACTTTACCAGATGGATGCCAACTTTTAAAATCACCAATCGCTATCCCTGTATCATAGGTGGTTTCTCTACTTTTCTTTCCATTGGCGTGGTAAGTTGTCCATACTTTATCTTTCTGTCCATCTTTAAAAGCGTATTTAGCTTTCAAAGTACCATCCTCAAACCACTCTATGAAGTCCCCATTTTCCACACCATCTGTATAATTGAATTCTCCTACTTTGTGGCCACTTTCGTACCACAATACCCACTTTCCATGTTTTTCTCCCCTTCTCATGAATCCAATAGAACGTTTTGCTCCAAGATAATGAAAGCCTTCAATATATACTAAATCTGTACGTCCATCTACTCGATATTTTTTTTCTTTCCATGATTTCTCAAAAGGTGGCTCAATAATATTTTCCTTTAATTCACCCACTTCTACAGCTCTCAAATTTAAATTTGATTGAGTCGTATCTATTTTCTCAATTTTATCTTCCATAGAAACTTTATATTGAGGTCCTTCTGGCTCTGATTGACAAGCTACCAAGCTAGATAGAATACTTATGGAAAACAAAAAAATACAATATTTAAACCTGCTAGAACTACTAATCATAGTGGTATGAAAATTTATAAGGATGATCCTAAGTGATGGAACAGAAATAAATTCGGCCATATCCTTTATTATTTAGCCTAATACTGCGTTGCAAAAATATTACGTACATTCCATGTATGCGCTATTTTTGCGCCTTGTCTTAGACTAAATAATTAACAGAATATTTTGGCCGACTTTATTTCTAATCCATCACTAAAAATGCAAAAATAAAACTAATCTCCAAAGACATAAGCAAATACATGATCTTTTATTACAATTAAAGATACAGATAAGTCTAATTGATGCTCATTTTGAGGATTGGTAAAGGCTACTGGAATATTGACTGGACTAGTATTGGAGGGATTTATATCTTGAAGAGCTGTTTGGATTTGCATGTGTTTTTTAAAGTCAAGTCCTTTTTTACCATACCATTTATATACGGCTTCTTTGATCGACCAGGCGGCGGTTAATTTTAGTACATCCTCTTGAAAGTGTGTTAATTCAGTAGTAGAGAGAAATTTTTGTTGGATTTTTAGAATGCGAGGATGGATTTGTTCTATATCTAAACCATTATTTTGGGTAGGATGTAGTAAAGCAGCGGCTATTGTTTTGCTGTGAGCAATGGAGAGGTAGTAGGGAGGGTTTTGTAAATGAGGTTTCCCATAGTTGTCATATATGATATTAAATTTATCTGTTTCTAGTACTTGTTGAAGGAGTAAACGTATGGCTAAGTATTCCTTTTTTCTAGCAGATCCACCGAAAGTATTTGTCGTATTTATCCAATCTTGGTGATATGGATTTTTTGACTCTAGTTTAGGTAAAATTTGGTTTATATTTACCCAAGTAAGTACACGCTTATTGTCTATGATAGATTGGAATATCATTGGCTAATGTCCTAGATTTTAATTGATTCTTTAAAAATCATTGCTTAAATCCTAATCTTAGGAACAGTAAAAAAATAACTTGTCATTTTTGATTGATAAATTTGCCCCTATACTTCGTTAAAAAGCCTCGCCAAGGCACTGCATTGCCTACGTTTTTTGCCTCGTCTAGTTTCAAATTTCTCTAATCAAAATTGTAAACTTATTTTTCACTTGTTCCTTAGAAAAGTTAGGATTTAAGTTCTTTTCGTAAATTTTGTACATAACTAGTTGACACACCTTGAATTGCTGCAATCTGAGCATCATCCAAATTAGTACGCAATATCATTTGTTTAATGGCTTCTGTTTGTTGTTCTCGCAGTTCTTCATTTTTATTTTCTAAGTTTTGCTTTTGATTAGCAAGTTCTTCATTTTTATTTTCTAAGTTTTGCTTTTGATTAGCAAGTTCTTCATTTT
>JAHDFT010000308.1:0-116 GCA_020628015.1 Bacteroidota bacterium | reverse complement strand
TATTTTCTAAGGCTTTTGTATGCTTTTTCAATTCTTTTGCCACTTCTTTTACAGAACTTAATTCCCTAAGATGTTTCTCTATACGTTCTTCCACCTCTTCTTCTAAATTCATTTTT
>JAHDFT010000307.1 GCA_020628015.1 Bacteroidota bacterium | reverse complement strand
CCCTATACTTCGTTAAAAAGCTCCTCGCCAATACCATTATAGGTATACAAACAATAAGGGCTTGAATTTATAATAAATTCAAGCCCTTATGCTTTTTATTGATTCACCATTTTATTTATTGTACCTCATACTCCACATTCTCAAACACCATGTCCGTCACTCTGAAAGGCTCACCCGATGGTTCAGGAGCCTCGCAATCTACATTAAAATTACCTGAAATAAACTGGGTATCTGTATCAAAAGTAGTAAATTCTACAAAACCAGGTCCACCTTCACAAGTTTGCCCAGTCATCAAATTCTCTATTGTAATCGTCAGTGTTTCCCCAATATTATATTGCCCTATCTCAAAAGCACCGCTATAAGTAATGGTGAATTGCCAAGTATCATCACTAGCTACAATCGTTAAAACACTATCCATATCCATACTTGCAATAATCTCTGTTGCTGTCCAAGGATCATCCTCAACAAAACCGCTACAATTTGGGGTTAATATACATATATTTGGACAAGGGCCACCACAATCGACACCAGCTTCTCCCTGATTCTGGATGCCATCACTACAGGAAGGCTCTTCCTCACAAGCAGGACAAGAACCACCGCAATCGACTCCTTCCTCATCTTGATTTTGAATCCCATCATTACAAGAAGGCTCCTGTGTTTCACAAGCTGGGCAAGGACCACCACAATCGACTCCTTCCTCACCTTGATTCTGGATGCCATCACTACAACTCGGATCTTCAGTTGTCTCACAAGCTGGACAAGGACCGCCACAATCGACTCCTTCCTCACCTTGATTCTGGATGCCATCACTACAGCTTGGATCATTAGTTGTTGCACAAGCCGAACAAGGACCACCACAGTCTACTCCTTCCTCGCCTTGATTCTGAATACCATCACTACAAGTTGCTGTAGCTACATTCGTACATGGTGGACAAGGACCACCACAATCAATACCTGTTTCTCCTTGATTTTGCTTGCCATCTGTACAGGAAAACTCATCTGTACAAGCTGTGCTAAACAGTAATAAGCCTAATACTGCAAAACAGAGTAGTAGTTGTTTTAAATGCATAATCGTTTATTTATTATAGTGTTAATTATTTTGCTTTTTTGTTTGGCAGCCGATATGATAGCTGTGTCGGGTGGTAAATAAAAGGCACAATATAAAAAATAAGGTGCAAAAATTATTGGAGGGCAAAGGAGAATAGACGTGAATGGCTTTTAAGTAGCTACTAATGGAGCAAAAATAATCCTTATCGTATTTTTACTCCATTACCAAAACGTATTTCTATTGCTTTTAGTGTTGCAACACAAAGTCAATTTTAAAAGAATAAGGAAAAAATAGATAAATCCTTTTGCATTATTCCCCTAATCACCAATACTTAAATTCTTTCACTATGCAGAATAATTGCCAGATTTACTTATCTTTATCCATCTACTTGTGTATTGGAATAGGTGGTAATCATGCAGGAATTGTAATCATGAACTTGACTAATACACACTAACCTTCTATTTTATTTAACCCTTTATAAAAAATCCGTTATGAAAAGAAATTTTATACTATTACTCATTGGTGCTTTACTGTTTTCTACTGCTACCATATGTAATGCTCAAATCAAATCTAAAGCTAGTCCAAAAGAAGGCACTAGCAGCACGACGCAAATGGCTCCTAGAAGTTCTGGTAGTAGTGGTGATAATACGGGATTGTATGTTAATATAAGAGGTGGATACTATACGAATGCAATTAACGAAGTATTAACCACACAAATCATTAGAGATGTAGGTGGTGGCTGGGATCAATTTTCCTTTAGTAATGAATATGCTACTCTGGGAGATGGACTAAATTTCGGTGCAGCGATAGGTTATATGTTTAATGATCACTTTGGTGTGGAATTGAATGCTCACTATTATATGACCAATGAACATAGAGTAGATGTTACTCAATTTACTGGCTTAACCGATGAATCATTCGTTTATTCTCGACAAATCCGTACCCTATTGTCTTTTATTTGTGCGGGTAATGGAGATGTAGTTCGTCCTTATACTCGATTTGGTTTATTAGTACCTGTTGGTGGTAGTGTGACTTTATCCAGAAAGGTGAGTGATCGTACTGGTGGTGGTATTGTGACAGGTATTCCTAATTTGGATGCAGAGGTAGATGTATTGGCTACAACAGTAGGTAATCCTTCTGTTGGCTTTAATGGTGCTGTTGGTTTAACCTTCGGTCTTTCTGATAATGTATTGCTCTTTGGGGAAGCTGCTTTAGAAGCTTTAACCGTTAAGACAAAGGCTACAGAATTAACCAAATTTAATGTAGATGTATTCTCTAATATTACTGGAGAAGAAATTCCGACATTATCTCAATCTATTGAAAAAGGCAGTTTTTCTTATGGAGAATTGAATATTAATTATGTAGATCAAATTAACCAAAACTCAAACTGGGCTGAAAATCCTAATACAGGAGCTGAAAATCCTAATTTCAATGGTGATATAGCTGAGGATGCTTTGGCTAGAAAAGGAAATTATAATGCAGTTGGTTTGAATATTGGTTTGCGTTTTAGATTTTAATCTATTTTTGAGTTGTTATTTTAATTAACGTTTTGGCAAATCTAAAATCAGCAGAGATTATAGTTTATCAAGTACATTCAATAAGAGGAAACATTAAGAAATTAAGGTAATTAAGAACTTCATTAAGGATTTTTTCGCTTAATTATCTTAATGTTTTCTTCTTTTAAACCATCACATCAAGGTAAGATTCGTCCCTAAAAAACTACTATGAAGCAACACTTATTTTGTATCCTTTTCCTCCTATTTCTATCTACAAATATCATTTTGGCAGGAGGATCAGATGGAAAAATGAACGCTACCAAAGGAGCAAGTATTGGACATGACATTCCTGCCCTACCCTTGGGACCTGGTGCATTGTATCACAATCCTGGAAGTGTTGCCTTTCTAGTAGGCAAACAAATCAGTTTCGGTGGTGGATGGCTGCAACAAAATAACCAACTACGTCCTAATTATAGTGATCAGGAATATGATTTACAATCCACCCAAATTCCTTATTTTGCTTATGCTACAATTGCGCTGAAGAATAGGAAAACAGCTTTACCCAATGGTTTATCCTTTGGAATAGGCGTATATACCCCTTATTTCTTTGAGGCCAATTATCCCGAGACATGGGAAGGACGTTATATTTTACAACAATCTCGATTACACACGACTTATATCCAACCAACTATTAGTTATCAAATTCACAAACGACTAGGTATTGGACTAGGTTATGTACATGGACGCAATCGCTTTAGTTTCCAACAAGGATTGCCTTTACAAACAGCAACACAAGCAGATGGACAAATACAATTGGATGGGCGAGGTAAAGGACATGGAGCAAATTTTGGTTTTTACCTTCTCCCCACAGATCGAATCAGCATTGGTTTTGTTTATCATTCTGCCCTGCAATTTGTAATGAAAGAAGGGACGGTTAATTATGATGTACCCGCTACCTTTCTTCCAGATTATACCGCTACTGACTTTTTTGCAAGAATACAAATGCCTGATCACATCTCTATAGGCATCGCTTGGCATTTTTCTAATCACCATCTACAAGGGCAAACCTACCGTTCTCCTTGCCTGACCTTCAATATTAGTCGAGTACGCTGGACGGAGTTTCGCCAGATTGAGATTCGATTTAATGAGCCTATGGGGGGGACGCATGACCTCAAACTAGATCGTTATTTCTCTGATACTTATCAACTAAGTTTGGGAGGACAATATGCTTTAATTGAAGAATCTGCTCCTGGTATCATTCTACGTGGAGGCATTCAATTGGAAAACTATGCGGTTCCAGCAGATCGTTTCACCCCAGAACAATTAGATGCTAGTCAATGGGGAGGCAATTTAGGCTTTACCCTTCGCTTCTCACACCATATCGACCTAGATATAGCCGCTCGCTATAGACAACAAAGCATCCGAGATATTCAAAATAATGCTGCTGCTTTTGGTGGTGTTTACAATGGTGATGAATGGCTATTATCCGTCGGTTTGGCTTGGACTTTTTTGTAATCGGACTCCTATACACCTTAATAACTACTTGATTTATGATAAAGGCATTTTCTAAATCCTATCTTTTATATCTATTACTGTGTTTATTGATCAGTTTTGTAGCCTGTCAAAAAGACCTTCCTGCTGAGGAACCTTATACTACAGGAAGAGCAAATGTACCTGCTTTATTGACTGTTGGTGATGGCTTCTTAGCAGCTTATTATAATGGCGGATTAAATTTACAAGGACAAGAACAATCTCCTGGACGTATTTTACACCAGCAATTATCACTTGCCAGTAGCAATCTCTCCGAATATCAACAAGCATTTTTACCTGGTGCAACAGGATCAGGGGGACAAGCCTTACAATATACTTTCAAAGATACCTGCCAAGGTTCCAGAGCCATTTTACAAGCAGTTAGTCCTGAGATAGATTGGCAAACACCAGTTACAGGAGCCTTTCATGAAATTACTGTACCTTTCATGTCTATACAACAGCTCCATCAAACACCAGATGCTACACAAGGATGGGATTATGCCCCCTATTTACAACGCCTAAATACAACTAATGCTACTGATCAAAGCTTTATGGATAAGGTTTTGGCAGCCAATCAAACTTATCCAGATGCTTTTAAAGTCGTATGGTTGGGCTTTGAAGATGTTTTGCAGTATGCCCGGCTTGGTGGAGGTTATATAGATACTTTATATGAAAATGGAGCGATTACAGGGATTGATGTATCCTCAGAAACATTGGGTGTTGATTATTTGACCGATGAAGCGACTTTTAAAGCTAATATACAAAGCTTAACGCAGGGTTTATTTGCGAATAATATGGGTAATGGCATCATTTGTAATGTCCCTGATGTACGAGAATTTCCATTCTTAAATATTACAGTCCCTAACTTATTGAATCTCGATACCATTCGCTTAGATACCTTGCGTTATTTAAAAGATTGTAGTACTTATCATCCTGTATGGATTAAGAGTGATCGAAATAAGGATGGTATTATAGATACAGTAGTGGCCAATACGGAGACTGATCGTTTATTACTCCATGTCTTAGAACATATTGGCAAACCTTTGGATAATGGTTTATTTTTTGGCTTATCCAAAGAAGCCCCTTTACATAATGCTTATGTATTGGATCGTGGAGAACAGGAGCAATGTTTGCGTGCCATGAATCGCTACAATCGCCTTATTGGACAAGCTGCCGAAGCGGTTAATGTGCCTGTATTTGATACTCAGGCTTTATTTGAAAAAGTTAGGACACAATCGGTTTATTATTCGGGTATTCGTTTTAATAATGCTTATATTACGGGTCATTTTTTCGACCTTCATGCCCAACATTTAACCCCTAGAGGGAATGCCCTTTTAGCTAATGAATGGATTAGGTTTATTAATCAATCTTTTGATGCCAATATTCCACAGGTGGATGTGACGGGATTTGATGATATTGTGGTGCCGTAACTTATTTTTTATAATCAATATTTGAACTTTATCTCTTTCTAAAAAATCTTTTTTTTTACACTAAAAAAGCCAATGGAAATAGACTTAGTAACAAGCAAAAAATAAATTGGACATCTTTGTTAGGTTAATTTGTAGCTAGGCAAGGCAAAAAACGTAGGCGATGCGAGCATCGGCGAGGCTTTTTAACGAAGTATAGCTGCAAATTAAACAACAAGATGTTGGTTTATTTTTTAGCTGTTACTTAAAAGAGCTATCAATTAGAGAAAGTGAACGAGTCTGTAATGACGCTTCTATTGTTGACAAACGCTCATTTTCCCTCGAAAAACGAATAAAGAATCAGTTACCTTCCCCAATACTTCTAATCGCCTTTACAATCCTTGGATAAGTCCCACATCGACACACATTCTCCGCCAATGCCATTTGAATCTCCTCCACACTAGGTTGAGGATTCTTATCCAATAAAGCCTTAGTCGCTATCATCTGTCCTGATTGACAATAGCCACATTGCGGCACATTCAAATCTTGCCAAGCCTTTTGAATGGGATGGCTGCCATCTTTGGGAAAGCCTTCGATGGTAAAAATCTCCTTATTGGCACATTCGCCAACTTTAAGTAAACAAGCTCGCTCAATTTCCCCATCAACCAAGACCATGCAAGCACTACAAATGCCTAATCCGCAACCGTATTTCGTACCAGTAAGGCGTAAATTATCCCTTAATGCCCATAGTAAAGGCATTTCAGGGTCTACATCAAGGGTGTAGCTTTGTTGATTAATAGATAATGATGTTTGCATTTTATTTCAATCTATATTTTTCTAAATTCTTTAAACCAATTTCTTGACGGGCAGCGTTGGTGGCTGCCAAATCATCAATTAAAGGATCAGTTATTCGTCCAGTTTGTCGATCTAGTGGATTGATGGTGCCGTAGAGCTGTTTTAGATCTTGCTTTAATAATAAATTATCTACAAATTTGGCAAAATCTAAACCAGGCATTCTTTTTTCCTTGACTTCCTTCAACAATAAAACTCGAAGATCCTCAAATTGTTCGACAGGAGTATTAAATAAAAGTCGGCTAGGAGAAAAAGGCAAATCGAGCTTTTCTTGCGATAACCAACCATACTTTTTAACCAAATCCATCAATTGCAAGGTATTTTCTTTATCCAATTGATTTTGTAATACTCGTAAAGAATCTTCTTCATCAGGGGTTAATTCAAATTCGGGTTCCAGCAAATAAGCCCGCATGGCCTCGACCGATAAACTCTGAATACTATCCACCTTTTCTTGCCTAAAAGTCCCCCATTGGATTAAGCCTCGATATTGTTGGTTTTTAACCATGATTTGTTTCAAGCTTTCTTGCAATAGGGCTTTATTGGCTTCGGTCACTTTTTTGGGAGTTGTGCAGGCAGTTAATACCAGCAAACAGCAGAATAATAGAAGTGGTGCTTTATTCATTGGGATTTTTTTG
>JAHDFT010000306.1 GCA_020628015.1 Bacteroidota bacterium | reverse complement strand
GTATTTTGTGCTTAACGGATTTTTGAAACATTTTACCTAAAATCCATAAGGTCGAGTCAAGAGAAGAAAAAAAAGAACTGTGTAACATCAATAATGAAGGAATAGTAATACAAATATAGTGTATATAGACTTTCAGAAGTTGCTTTTTATAACCTATACATCAATAACTAATACAAGCTTCAATAACATTCGTTCATTGGTCGCTCTACTAAATCTCTTTCCTTATTATCCCATTGATAGCAATGCTCTTCTACTAAAACCATTTGATTATTTTCTACCTTATATTCCCTTTCAATTACCGAAGTGCCTGCACAGCATTGATTGCGTTCATGAATTCTTTTGGTTTCGGAATCAAATTGTAGGGAAACGCCTGCAAAACCGCTTTCAAAGTATTTTTCCGTAGTAGGATCATAAAGGAAATAGATACTTGAAGTATTCGGTCCAGCATAACTTGCCTCAAAAACAGAGAAATCTGTTATTCCATCAAAGTTATAATCACCAATATCTACATTGTTCCATCCCAAAAGTTGACAACTGATGTCAAGCGTTTGGACTAATTGATCTGTTCCTTTCTCCAATATTTTTAAGCCTGAAACCCTAGCATAATAATCATCTAAACTTTTGCTGACAATGATTTTGAAATAGTGATCTTGGGTAGAGCTAGCTTGTAAAAGGTCTATTGCCTTCCATTCACTATGATTGCCATGCCTTATTTCTAAATCTTTCTTTAAGGAAATGGGATAGTTTTTTGTTGAATCTGCATTCATCCAAAAGCCTAATAATCCATCACCATCTGCCTTGAAATTGGGAAAATTTAGGGAGCCAGTAATTTCCCCATCTGTATTCTTTTCCAGTAGTTGAAGGGTTTGATTTTTTATATTCGTATCTAGTAGAATGGGCGTGTCATAGGCATCGTAGACATAATAGGCTACTACATCTGTATTTGTATAAGCATGGGTGACTAAGGTGATCGGAAATTTTCCTAAATAGCCAGAGTAACTACTTTGGCTCATTGCTTCTGGTGTGTTTAGGAGGAGGATTGTTAGTAGAAAAATGATGATTCGCATTGTTTGTATTTATAGTAGAGATTTCATGCTATTGGTTTTATCTTCCTTTTTTTGTTGATATTACGCTATAGTCCTAAGACTCTTTGGTAAAAACTCAATCCAAACTCAAAGGCTCTGGACCTCCAAGCTGCCCTGATAATTCCGCTCCTGATTGGATTACTTTAAATAATCTCCTTACCGCCCAGCTCAGTTCATCACTATTACAATAATAGCCATCAATTTCTCCATAGGTTTTGTAATCCGAAATATTGAATCCGTCTTCGATATCATTGTACCAAATGACTTTTCTGCCACATAAACCAACAACCCAAAAACCACCTCCTTCCTTACCAAATGTTGGTTCGCTCCATTTTTCTGGTTCGATTTTAATCAATTGCCAGAAATTTCCTACTTTGCCTTCCAAGTCTGCTTCCGTTTTCTGCATTTCATTTTGTAATTCACTTGCTGATATTGGTTGCCATGTATACATAATGATTGGTTTATTTTAAGTCAGTCTATCTTTTCCGCCTATAACTACTCTGTACTATTTGGTTTAAAAACACTTTGGACTCGATAAGTTCCCATTCCAATGGCTTTGCTAAGTCACCGAATAAGGGGAATCCTCCTCCTAGTAATATGGGAATGGTTGTGATTCTTAGTTCGTCAACTAAATCTTCTTTTAGGAAATCTTGGATGGTTTTCCCACCATCAATGTATAATTTGGAATAGCCTTTTTGGTGAATGATTTGTAAAACTTCTTGTGGACTTCCTTTGATAATGCTTACCTTTCCTTCTAGTTTTTCTGGGACAGCGGTAAGGGAATGACTCAATACAAATACGTGCTTTTGATAGGGCCAATCTCCGCCAAATCCACATACGACCTCAAATGTCGTTCTTCCCATAACCAAGGCATCTATTTCTTCCATAAGGCTTTTGAAACCCATTTCTACATTATCTGGAATGGGGATCAATTCTAGCCAGTCGAGTTCGCCATTTTTTCCAGCGATATAACCATCTAAGCTTTTGCCGATGAATACGATGTTTTTTTTCATTGTTGGTTGTTGATTGTTGTTGTTTTTATAAAAATTCTAAGGATAATCAAATCCAAACTTATACCCCACTAAGATACCATCTTTAAATTCTGCATCAATATAATACATTGGTAGATTGTATTTTTTCAAAAAATCGGAATCACTTAGATCAACATCCACAATCCGATAGCGAAGTTTATTTGGGGAAGGCATATTGGCTTTACCTAGTATTTTTTCTACTTCTGCTTTTGTCATACCTAATCTGATCCCTTTTCCTGATTGGAAATGATCTATATCTTCTAGGAGGATTCCTTCTTGTCCATTAGGATTGGAGCTTAATTCCATTTCGCTAAACTCATTTTCTCCACTTCCATGATGGAATATTAATTTTAAAATTTCTGTCTTTGAAGCATTTACAAATGTTACATAGGGGAAAATTCCTCCTTTTGATTCACTTTTTACTACGATTGGCTGATTTAGTTTTTCTATTGATAAAGCATTGAGTAGTTCTACAGAATTAACCTGCATTTCAGGAATAAATCCATTGATAAGGGTATCCTTATACTGTGTCCCATTCGAGTCTGCCTCAACTACCTCTCCTGTTGTCTTTGATTCATTTGCACAAGAAATAAAAATGAGCATTGTCATTAATATTGTAAGCCATTTTTGGATCATTTGTTTATTTTTATTGTTTTGTTGAATTATATATTAAAAATATCTTGGAGTCCTTACTCTAGACGCATATTTCATTGCAAATATATGTCTTCTATTCTTGGGATATTTTATACTAAATTTCAATAGCAAAGTCTTCACTTCTTCTGGTTTTAACTTGACTTCCCAATTGATTTCACCAGTTACAGGATCTAATTTTCCATTGCTCAAATTGATGGGCTTGATCTCCACATCTTTGCTTGTTGAAACAGGAATTTGATCCTTTATTTCTATAACTCCTTTTTCATTTCTATTGTTTCTAATCGAAATTTCGTAGGTCAATTCCTCTTTAATATTGAATCCGATTAAATTTCGTTTGCTCTTGCTATGAATTTTTCGCCTTGATACAGTATAGGAATTGACTTTCCCTAGTGAAATGTCTAGGGTGTCGTTTATTTGTTGTGTCTTCAAATTAGTGTAGCCTTGATAGGTATTGTTGTAGTACAAATTAGCTTGACCATCTATTAAACCTAGATTTTCCCAATCCTGTACCCTAGCAATAAGGAAAGCTCCATTTTTTATTTTAGGAATGGATAAATTGTAGTAACTGACTGCCTTTTCATATTTGGTGACATCTATCAAATGCGGGCTGGCATCTGCTGGAATGGTATACTGATCGTCTAGTTCAAATCTGGTACTTAAGTCATCTAATTCTAAAATGTCAAAGGCTTCTTCTTGTTCTTCTGCTTTGTCTTTTTTTCCACTTTTTCTATTGGAAGAAAAATTCCTTCTATCTGAATATTCATAAGTATTTTCATCCAATGACCATATTTCCAATTCAGGTTTTTCTAGGTCTTCTGAAGAATCTAGTATGGCTAAGGTGATCGGTTTATTATCCCAATCTATTCCAGTATCATTATAAAGTTGGGCTTGGTATTCTATGGTGATATTGGGGCTACCTTCTGTTGCCCTAATGGAATATAAGGGTTTCCAAAGAGCATTTGATACCAAGTATCTCAATTGGATTTTACAAGTGGTCGCTTTATCGCTTAACAAAACTATTTTCACTTTTGCATTTGTTTTTGAAAAAGTTTCCTTGGCTTTCTCCTCTTGCTCCATAAAATTATTATGCTTATCCTGCAAATTAGCCCATTTCTCGTCCTCATCTACTATCTTTTTTTGAATGGCATTTACTTTTTCTGCAAAATAGGTCTGTGCTTCATCTATTTTCGCAAATTGTATGTCAGAAGCATTATGCACTTTCATATTGGCTTCTAAGAACTGTAATTCTTTCTGATAACTAACCCTATTGATTTTACTTAATAACTGTTCTTTTTCAATGAAATCGAGGCTATCTTTTATGGCTAAATAGGCGGAGCTATTTTTAAAACTGGTGGAATCATTGTCTAAGGATACAGTGTATACTACGACTTCATTTGAAGTACTTATTTTGATGCCTTTATCCAATATTCTTGATGAAATATTTTCAAAAATGACTTCGGATTTTCCTTGTGGGATTTCCAGCTCTACTTCTCGGTGTATTTCTGCATTGTTTAGAAAAACGGTTAAGCTCTTTATTTCACTTGAAATGTTTTGGCTTGGTAGGTCTTGGGCAAATCCATCTATTTGGAAGACAAAAAATGCTAGAGTTATTGCTAGGCTTAGTTTTCTGGGCATAAAATCTGGTTTTATTTTGTTTTTATGATGGGTAATATTTTGTGCAGCCTAATTTAGATTAAATGGGTAAATTATCCAAAGGAAGGATTATTAATTCAAGGCTAGTTTGGTCAGAGGTGGGTCAATTTTGATTATTATAAAATTAAACCATGTATTATTGAAGTAGCGTATGCCCATAAATCCACTCACTAATAGCATAACTAGTAGTATTCCAATGATAGAAAGTATGATTTTTTTCATTTCTATTTTTTAGCTTGAAAATGAAGCATCGGTTTTTGACTGATATGATACGGATCATTCAAGACTTGATACTGAAACAATTTTCCTTCCAATGTTGGCTCTAATTTTAGATTCAAATACATCAAACCATATTGGGTAGATAGGACAAAATTATTCTTAGCAGATAAATAATAAATCGTATTCTTCTTTAACCAGTCTCTATCTGTTGCTATGGTTAATTCGCCTTTTTGTGGGGAAGAGAATTTTAAGTTTCCTTCATAGACCTCTATAGTTCCATCTGAACGATTATTGTTTATTTCCAATGATTCATCTATTCCTATTAAATCTTTATCTGTTTGGCGTTTATCTAAAAATAACTGAGCGATAATATGCGCCGTTTCTTCTATAAAAATCGTACACTTGGCATTGATCATTATAGAGATGCTTAATTCACTTTCTGGATAATAGACAATAACCGTCCTTGCTCCTTGCCAACTGCCTGCATGTTCTATGGTTGCGTTATTATTGACATCCTTGTTTAATCGCCAAGCTATTCCCACATTTGTAGGCTCTTCATTTTCTAAAATATTACTGTTAAACATTGTTTCCACCACTTCGGCTGCAATAAACCCATTGGAATAGGCATTCATCATTTTTGCCAAGTCTATCGAAGTACTTCTAAAACCAGCTCCTGCTAATTTATAACTACCATCATAAATCTTCTTATCCAATGTTAATTTCCCCTTTTTAAAATAATACATCTTAGCATCTTGATCTGCATATTCCGATTTTTTATCTGGGAAAGTTTGAGTCATATCTAGTGGCAGGAAAATATCTTCCTTCATATAATCAACATATCTTTTCCCTGAAATATCTTGGATTAAAATGGCTAATAAATTATAGGCAAGTGTGGAGTATTTATAATCTGTATCTGGTTCAAATAGCAAGGGTAAGTCTTTAAAAAGGGGCATTGTTGCGTTTACCTCCTTGTAATGTTTGCGTTTGTCTTTTTCAGAAGCAGGTCGATGTGGGATGCCAGCCGTATGCCCTGCTATTTGTCGAACGGTCAAATTCGCATAGGGTGCTTTAATATCTGGAATGTAGGTTTTTAAGGGTTTGTCAAAGTCGAGTTTTCCGTCGCTTGCTAACTTGCCTAGTGCTGTGGCGGTAAGGACTTTTGCCACAGAAGCGGTTCGGATTTGGCTGGTGGGGGTCATTGCTATTTGTCGTTTGACATCTGCATAACCAAATCCCTTGGAATAGAGGATATTTCCTGCTTGATTAACGGCTATGGATACACCTGGCAGCTTTGTTTTATTTAAAAAGTCTGTCATTAAGGTATCCACATATCCATAGTCATTCTGGCTTTCTTGTGCTTTGGAATGCTCGGAAATGGGTGAATCAATGGTTTTATGTCCTAGTAAGATAAGGACTAAAATTGGTAAAGTGATTAAGTGTAGAAATTTCATGATTGCCTTTTTGGGCAAGACGGTTGAGGAGGGAATTTTGTTACAGCTTGGGGGGAATTTATTTTTGATTTATCTAGGAATAATGATTTAAAGATATGGCTATTTGCTTGTCTCTATCGTAAATTAGATAAGAGTCGTTTCCATCTGTAAAAAATTCATAGCCAATTGCAAATCCAATTAATTGACATTTATCCAAATCAATCCACTCAGGTAATAAATATTCTTTATTGATTTTGATGTCGGCATATCCAGTAGAATTATCATTTTTGATCTCATAAATATAGGGACTTGATTCTGAGCCTACTTTAGACCAGCCATCAATAATTTGTCTGAAAGCACCAAAGTTTCCTGTCTGTTTATAAATGAGTTGATTAATGGCGTATTCATAGAAAGTTTGTATATAATAGTTGATGTCAAAATCTTGTAAATCAGTAGTTAATTGAGTTTGGATGTGTTCAATATACTTTTTTGTTTTCATTTTTCGATTCAAAAAATCAATTCCATTTATTTTAAAATCATGTTCAAGTAATGGAAAAATTGTTTGAGCCAACTTGTAACCTTTATATAAATCTAAATTCCCTTTAAAACAATATTTACCATTGACGACTTCAAAAGCAACAAAGGAAGACCAATTGTATATTGTTTTTTTTGCATCATCCATCCATAATCCATTAGTAGAAATAAAAAAGAGTGGATTAGCTATTCCTTTTCCTAAGTCAGATACCTTGCATAAGGGGTAAAATATCCCTTTTAATGCCTTATCTTCAAATACTTCCTCAAATGTAGGATAGAGTTCTATTTTCATGTTTTTAGTTTTGACTTGGTTAATGATATAATCACTATTCTATAATTCGAGTGCATGACATATTGGGGGATTTTTGATGCAATTCGGTAGCGTGCGACCCTGC